>JADLHH010000431.1 GCA_020848855.1 Anaerolineae bacterium
AGCCATTTAGGTCAAAAAAGGTCATAGGTGTTTTGTAGGGGCAGACCTGTGTGTCTGCCCCAGCGGGCGAACACGTGGGTTCGCCCCTACAAGAGCGTTGTGAACCATTGGAAACCCTGTGTGAAATCTGATGCGATGACCCTGCAGAGGGCGCAAAGAGAAACGTTCTGCGATCTCCGTGTCCTCTGTGGTTCAAACCGCATTTCGAGTATGATAAAACCAAATCGTGATTCGGTTATGCAAACAGGATTTGAGATGATGCGAGAAGTCGTGATTCTCGAAGCGGTGCGCACACCTATCGGCAGGCGCAAGGGCTGGCTGCGCGACGTGCATCCGGTGCGGCTTGGCTCCAGCGCGCTGTGCGAGGCGCTGGCACGGGCAGAGCTTGCTCCGGCGCTGGTCGAGCATGTGCTCATGGGCTGCGTCGGGCAGATCGGCGATCAGGCGTGGAATCTCGCCCGCAACGTCACGCTCGACGCCGGGCTGCCGGTCGAAGTCCCGGCGACGACCGTCGATTTCCAGTGTGGGTCGAGCCAGCAGGCGGTGCATCTGGCAGCAGCGCTGATCGCTTCGGGGCAGATCGACATCGCGGTGGCGGGCGGCGTCGAGCACATGACGCGCGTGCCGATGGGGTCGAGCCGCGCCGACGGCAATCCGTTCACCGACCGCATCATGGCGCAGCACAACATCATCTCGCAGGGCGAAGCCGCCGACGAGACCGCTCAGAAATGGGGCATCACCCGCGAAGAAGTCGACACCATCGGCTACCAGAGCCACGTCAAAGCGGCGCAGGCGACCGCCAACGGCTGGCTGCCGCGCGAATACTTCCCGATTGAAGGCGTGGACGAGGCGGGCAGCACGATCACCGTCACGCGGGATCAGGGCATCCGCGCCGACGCCTCGCTCGAAAAGATGGCGGCGCTCAAATCCGCCTTCACCGAGGACGGCGTGACGACGGCAGGCAACAGCAGCCAGATCAGCGACGGCGCGGCGGCGGTGGTGCTGACGACGGCGGACAAGGCGCGCGAACTCGGCTTGACGCCGCGCGCCCGGCTGGTGGCGATGGTCACAGTCGGCAGCGACCCGCACCTGATGCTGACGGGTCCCGTCCCGGCGACGCGCAAGGCGCTGGCGCAAGCCGGCATGTCGCTCGACCAGATCGATCTGTTCGAGGTCAACGAGGCGTTCGCGGCGGTAGTCGCCATGTGGCAGCGCGAAACCGGCGCGGACATGAGCAGAGTCAACGTGCATGGCGGGGCGATTGCGCTGGGGCATCCGCTCGGCGCAAGCGGCGCGCGGCTGATGACGACGCTGCTCAACGCGCTGGACGTTCACGACAGGCGCTACGGCTTGCAGACGATGTGCTGCGGCGGGGGGATGGGCACGGCGACGATTGTCGAGCGAGTCGGATAACGAAAAGGATTCAACGCAAAGGCGCGAAGAAGCAAAAGACGCAAAGGGTTTGATGACTTTTCTTTGCGCCTTTCACCCTTTGCGTCTTTGCGTTGAATCTTTATTTCTTCAGCACGTCGGGGTTGACGACGTTGTTGTACGTGCCGTTGAGCAGCGCATTGACCACCAGCCTGGCAGCGTCGACCGCCACCACGATCTGCGCGTCCTCGGTGCTGGCGGCGAGGTGCGGCGTATGCACCACGTTCGCCAAGCCAATCAGCGGGTCGTCCGCCGGGGGCGGCTCGGTCGGGTACACGTCGAGCGCCGCACCCGCCACCTTGCCGCTCCTGATCCCCTCCGCCAAATCCGCCTCGTTGATCAGCGCGCCGCGCGCCGCGTCCACGATGCGCACGCCGTCTTTCATTTTGGCGATGGTCGCGGCGTTCACCATGTCGCGGGTTTCGTCGGTCAGGACGGCGTGCAGACTGATGAAATCCGAGCGCCTGTAGATCGTATCGAGATCGACCAGCTCGACGCCGAGATCGGCGGCAATATCCGCCGGGATGTACGGATCGTAGGCGATCACGGTCATCTCGAACGCCAGCGCGCGCTTGGCGACCGCCCGCCCGATGCGCCCGAATCCGACCACGCCGAGCGTCTTGCCGCGCAGTTCGACACCGCTGAACACCTTGCGATCCCACTTGCCCGCTAGCATGGTGGCGTGCGCCTGCGGAATCTGCCGCGCCAGCGCCAGCATCAAGCCGAAGGTCATCTCAGCGGTCGAAACGGTGTTGCCGTCGGGCGTGTTCATGACGACGACGCCCTGCTCCGTCGCCTTCGGGATGTCGACGTTATCCACGCCGACGCCCGCGCGGGCGATCATCTTCAGCTTGCTGGCAGCCGCCAGCGCCTGAGCGTCGATTTTGCTGGCGCTGCGGATGATCAGCGCGTCGGCATCCGGCAGCGCGGCGAGCAGTTCGTCGCGCTTCATCTGCCCCGGCGCGGTGATTAGCAATCCCTCGGCGCTATTCAGTACGTCGAGTGCCGACTGATGGACGTTATCTGGAACGAGAACCTTATAGGTCATGAGCTACACCGTCTCCAGAAACTCATCCAGCCCGGAGAGAATTTCTTCGAGCGTTGAAGGCTGCATGTCGCCCATGTGCGCGATGCGGAAGGTCTTGCCCTTGATCTTGCCGTAGCCCTTGTCCATCGAGAAGCCCTTGCCGCCCATGAACCTGGCCATGGCGTCGATGTCGAAGCCAATCGTGTTGGCGACCGTCGTCACCGTCGGCGACCGGTAGCCGTCCTGCGCGAACAGGCCCAGCTTGCGGCTCTGCGCCCACGCGATTGTCATGTCGCGCATGTGCAGGTGACGCGCCCAGCGATTCTCGACCCCTTCGGCCATGATGTCATCGAGCTGCCTGTCGGCGGCGTACATCAGC
>JADLHH010000432.1 GCA_020848855.1 Anaerolineae bacterium
AACGCAGCAGCGAATAATACGTTCGCATGTACAGTTCGATCTCTTCGCTGCCTGTTTTCGGTACGGTGCGGTCCATAGGCTACTTTTCTTGGTTTTTTTCGACGAACTGCCGCATTTCCCGGTTCAGGGTGCGCTGGCGCTTGCGCGCGGCGCGCTGGTAGTCAAGGTTCTCCTTGCGTTCCTTCTGCAAGTCCTTGTCCTTGAACTGGAGTGCGCGGCGCGGGGCGGCAATCGTGACGATGATAGCCGAAATCAACGCGAGAATCACGAAAATGATCAGCGTGAAGGCGATTTGCAGGTGCAGAACTGGCATCGTTCGCACTGACGCGCTGAAGCCCCGGAACGAGCCTTTGAGCCAGGTAATCAGCCCCGGCGCGAGTAACCACGCGATCACCAGCAGGGCAATAATCATCAAAAAGCCGAAAGCCGCCCATAGCCCCCGGTTCCGCTTCTTTTCCGCAATTTTGACTTGGCTGCTCATGTTGTCTCCTCTACTCTCGCTTTCCCTGCTTCAAAGAACGCCTGAACGATTTTGTAGTAGCCTGTGCAGCGGCAGAGGTTGCCGGTAATGCTCTGTTCGACCTGCGCGTGCGTCGGCTGCGGGTTTTCTTCGAGCAGCTTCGCGCCCGCCATCAGGAAACCCGGCGTGCAGTAGCCGCACTGTACTGCACCCTGTTCGACAAACGCCGCCTGAATGGGGTGAAGTTCGCCGCCCTCTTCAGCAGCCGCGCGCAGCCCTTCCACCGTAACAATTTCGGCGTAGTGCGCGCGCGGGGCGGGGACCATGCACGCCATCACCGCCGCGCCGTCGAGAAACACGGTACACGCGCCGCATTCGCCTTCGGCGCAGCCTTCTTTCGTCCCCGGCAGGTGCGCGTCTTCGCGCAGAAAGCGCAGCAGCGTTTTACCCTGCCCGGTCATCATCGTGCGCGTTTCGCCGTTGATGGTCGTCGTAATCGGCGTGCCTTCCGCGTGCTCAAGCGCCTGCTGCGGCGGCGCTGCCACTGCCCCCCGCGCCCTGCCCCAGAGCATCGCCGGGTTGTGTGGATACTTTTCGCGCTCCGTCCCCGCTGCCAGCGCCTTCAGCGCCCGCGAGACGAGCACGCGCGTCATGTCGCTGCGGTATTCCGCCGTGCCGCGCACGTCGCCAATCGGCGTGACCGCCGCGCCAGCCAGCCGCGCCGCAACGCTGATCGCTTCCGGCGTCAGCCTGCGCCCCACGAGCGACTGCTGGGCGACACGCGCCTCGAAAATCGTCGGCGCGACACTGCCGAGCGTAATTGCCGCCCGCGTGATCACATCACCGTCGAACGCCAGCACAACTGCCGCGTCCACCACCGAAATTGCCTGCGCGCGGCGCAAGCCCAGCTTGAGGAAGATGCCGCGCTCGTTTTCGCCCAGCGCCGGAAACGTGATGCTCGTCAGCAGTTCGTCCGGGCGCATCACCGTGCGGCGCGGACCCGTGTAGAAGGCGTTCAAGGGGATAGTACGCTCGCCTTCCAGCGAGGAAAGCGTCACGCTCGCGCCGAGCGCCCACAATGGGGTGATCGTGTCGTTGGCTGGCGAGGCGGTGATCAGGTTGCCCGCCACCGTCGCCCGGTTGCGAATCTGCGGCGCGCCCACTTCCCAGCAGGCTTGCGCCAGCGGCAGCGCGCGCTTCACCAGCAGGTCGCTGCCGACGACATGATTGTGTGTCACCAGCGCGCCGAGGCGAAGTGAATCGCCACGCTGATCGATTTTGTCCAAGCCGGGAATACGGCTGATGTCGATCAGCGTGTCGATGCCGGGGCGCTGCCCGCGCTCGATTTCGAGCAGAATGTCCGTGCCACCCGCGATGACGCGCGCGCGTTCGCGGTGCTGCGCCAGCAGTTCGAGCGCCTCAGGAACAGACGAAACCGTGAAGTAATGAGTCCACATGCAGTTCACCTCGTTTACGAAAAAGGCATCGCACTCATCATGCCATGCCCCCTTCCCTATTCTAATCGAAATTTGTTCTAAATTTGGTACAGATTTACCGGGGTTCGATCTCCAGCAGCGTCACCGGGTTGATGTTCATAATGCAGGTCGAACGGTATTTGGTTTCGACCGTATCGCGCCGGTCGTAGGTATGCACATGCCCATGCACCATGTAGCGCGGTTCGTACCAGTTCATGAAGCGCAGAAAAGCATTAATGCCCCGGTGCGGCAGGTCGGACGCATCGTGGATGCCCCGCGCAGGCGCGTGCGTGACGAAAATATCCAGCTTTTGCCCGCGCAGGCGGCGAAAATTCAAGGGCAGCACGCTTTTATAAACCATCAGGTTCATGTCGAACTGCGAATACTGGATCGGGCTGTTGTTGTACTTGAGCGACCCTTCGATGCCGTAGAAGGTGATGCCATGATACTCAACAAAATGTCGATGCAGGTCAACGCCACCCGGCGGACGGTCTTCGTAGCCCGTATCATGGTTGCCACGCACGTAAAACAGCGGCACGTTCAGCACCGAAGCAATATATTCGAGGTAAGCGGCAGGCATATCGCCGCAGCTTAAGAGCAGCTCGACATCGTGGTAACGCCGCCGCAGGTGCGCCGCATTCTCCATCTGCGGCATCACTGTATCGCTGACACAAAGAATTTTCACAGGCTAAATGCTCACAATAAACGTTCAAATAGTACCGAGTACTGAGTGCCGAGTGCTGACTCTGAGACAAAGCATCTTTTAGGAAGCTGTCGCTTGAGTCTCAGGTTTTCGATTCACTCGTCGGCACCGGCTGTTCAGAACTTTCCATTCGCATCGGCTTCCCCGTGCCGCCGCGCCGCAGCATGGTGATTTCCGCGTAAATGCTCAGCGCGATTTCTTTCGGCGTCTCGGCTTCCAGTTCCAGCCCAATCGGGGCATAAATACGGGCAAGCTGCGCGTCCGTCATGCCGCGTTCTTCTTTCAGCGCCTTCACCGTCAGTGCCCAGCGGCGGCGGCTGCCGATCAAGCCGATATAAGCAGCATCCGTCGCCAGCAGCGCGGGAATCAGGTTCATGTCCACCGGCAGCCCGCGTGTAACCGCCGCGACGTAAGTATTTTTGTCAATGCGCTTATGCCGTGCCACTTCAGCGGGCTTGCAGATGACGTATTCGTCCATTCCCGGCAGGTATTCGGGGTTGCAGAAGGCTTCACGGTCGTCCGAAAGCACGACACGGTAGTCCATCCACTTGCCAAGCTGCGCCAGCGCCCTGCCAACGTGCCCGCCGCCGATCACCAGCAGAGTCGGTGGGCTGCTCAAGGGTTCGATGAAGACCTCGACCGTGCCGCCACAAACACCGGGGTCGCCCGCCTTCAGGTCGTTGAGCGTGTACGAGCGCACGCGGGTCTGACCGTCCGCCAGCGAAGCAATAGCTTCGGCAATCACGAGCGACTCCATCGCGCCACCGCCGACCGTGCCGACGAACGTGCTATCCGCATAGACCAGCATTTTGCTTCCGGCATGGCGCGGCACTGAACCGCTGGCGCTTACGACCGTCGCCAGTGCGGCAGCAACGCCTTTGTCCTGAGCGTCGAGCAGAGCGGCGTAAACCGCGCGTATTTCGTCCATGCTCACTGCACCTCAATTTCACCGACCAGCACCCGCCCATCCGGGTCGGCGCTGTCACTTTGCGGCGGGTAGCGTGTCAGCGTCGCCGGGTCGTACAGCCCCAACAGCACGCGGTAAGTACCGGGCGGCGCGGCGATGCTGATGGTTTCCAGAAAGCTCCCCGGCAGCCAGTTCCCCGGCGGCAGGCTGTCGTGCGCGGGTCGTGTGTCCGCCTGCGCGACGATTTCACCCGCATCATTGACCAGATGGATGAAAATCTTCGCGTCGCCCTGTGCGCCGCCTTCTGTCTGCCACGCCAGCCCAACCTGCACCGAACTTGCGCCCGCAGCATCGACTTCCGTGCCGAGGTCGGCGCTCATCAACTGCACCGCACCTGCTTGAAACGTCGCCAGCGGTTGCCCTGCCAGTACAAGCGGCTGGTACGGGTTGCCCTGGTACGCCCAATGATAGTACGGCATGTAGTCGCCCGCCAGATGTGGCACGATGCGAATGTGCGTTTCGTCCGTCACCAGCGCCGCAGGAATCAACGTCGGCACTTCGAGCCACATCCCCGGCAATTCAGGCACGACTCGCGTGCCAACAAGCTGATCGTTGGCATACACGTCGAACGTCCCCGCATTCGCAGGGAGCAAGCGCGTCACCAGCACGGCTTCCAACCCCGCCTGCAAATTCAGCGTAAAGGCTTCTTCCACATCAATACGCCGTCCGCCGTCCATCACTGAGCAGTCGAACGAGCAGCCTGCGTAATTCAGTTGGAAGAACTCGGTGAAAAACTTGCCGGAAACCGCGCTGCTGCGCCAGCGGTAGCCGTGCTCATCTTCGGAAGCAATATCCGCCACGTCGACAAAATCGACCGCCTCCTTGCCGTCGAGGTACGGCGTCACCGCGCTCAGCACCCGCACCGCTGACGAACGATCCGCCGCTGCCCAGTTCGGGCGGTAAATGCCCTGCGTTTGCCCCGCCAGCGCAACGTTGTTGACCGGGTCGAGCGCGACGGTATAGGTCGCCAGCGTTTCAGCATACAGATCAGTTTCTTCCAAATAGACCAGCCCGACGCCGTGTTCACGCCCGTAAGACGCGATCAGGTCGGGGCGCTGGCGGTCGAGAAATTCGCCCACCGCGCCGGGACCGTTGCGCCAGTACGCCGCCGCGCCGGGTGTCGTCAAGCCGACCATATCAATCGTCGTCCGCCCCCCCACGTAGCGCATCATGCCCACGTCATGCACGGCAACCCGCGCGCCCTGCGAGGCGTTCTGTGCCAGCCAGTGCGCCATTTGCAGCGGCTGTGCTACGACATAACCAACGTTGAGCGCCTCGTTCGAGACAAATTGCAGGCTGTTCCGCAGCAGCGTGCTGACCGAAACCGCGATCAGCGCGCCGAAGACCGCGCCGATAAATGCCAGCCGCGCAGGTTGTGCCCGCCGGATGCCGTGCCGCAGCAAGCGCCGCAGCCGCGCATAAATGA
>JADLHH010000433.1 GCA_020848855.1 Anaerolineae bacterium
CGGCAGCCGATGAACCCGCGCCGACGTTCATCGAAGACGCCGAAAGCATCGCGACATCGTTCGCCGACGCCACCCTCCTGACCGCGCAGGAAGTCATCAATATCGTCCCGCGCACGATCAACCTGATCCCCGGCATCAACCTGCCCGAAGCGAACCTGCTGGGCGCAGCCGCCGAGGAAGAGGACACGTCGGCGCTCAGCCAGGTGCTGACGCAGGCGTTCACGCCGCTGGCGGCGGTCGCCTTCACCGTGTTCATCCTGCTGTACGTCCCGTGCATGACGGCGTCGGCGGCGATGCGCCACGAATTCGGCACGCGAATGATGTTCTATCAGATGGGCTACACGCTGGTGCTCGCCTGGGTTGGCGCAGTCATCGCGTATCAGGGCGGGCTGCTGCTCGGCTTCGGAGGGTGAGCCATGACCATGCTGCGACAAGTCCTCGACCATTTTGAGCACCAGTCCGGCGCGATCTCGCTGCCCGCGATGGCGCGCGACCTCGGCGTCGAGCAGGCGATGCTTCAGGAGATGATCGATTTCTGGGTGCGCAAGGGGCGGCTGCGCGAAGTCTCGTCGCCGGCGTGCGCCAACTGCGCCGGGGCGGACGGCTGCCCATTCGTCTTCACGCTGCCGCGTACTTACGAACTCAACCGAGGCGATTCCGCCGATAAACCGCTGCCGAAGTCGTGCCCGCACTGCAAAAGCTGCCACTGACAGCCGATACGCCTTATCGTTTGATCACAGGGGCACGTGCAACCTTCGGTTGCTTATGTCGTGCCCTTGTTTTTAGGGCGCACAGCCGTGCGCCCCTACAATACACACCCTCGATATTTCTCCTCTCTGGTGGTCTAGATTCCCTGTTTCCAACTGGCGGTCTGTTCGCCGCTGCCCCATAATGGGATCGCTTACGCTCTTTGTCATCGGCTTGCTCGTATGATGAGTAAGTAAAGTATTCGATCCCGTAGCGAAAAGGCATCGCTTGCTCCCATTCAATAATATGCTGCCCCTGAATCAGCGGCTGTCCGGCGAACTCCACGCCGCCGTCGACCGGGTGCTGGACAGCGGCTGGTACATCCTCGGACCGGAAGTCGAGGCGTTCGAGCGCGAATTCGCCGCCTACCACAGCGTCGGCTATGCGGTCGGCGTCGCCAACGGCACGGATGCGATTGAGCTGGCGCTGCGCGCGGCGGGCGTCGGGCGCGGCGACGAAGTGATCACCGTCGCGCACACGGCGGTTCCGACCGTCTGCGCCGTCGAGCGGGCGGGCGCGTCCCCGGTGCTGGTCGATATCGACCCGACAACCTACACCATCGATCCGGCGGCAGTCGAAGCGGCGATCACCCCGCGCACCAAAGCGATCCTGCCGGTGCATCTCTACGGACATCCGGCGGATTTGAACGCGCTGGTGGGCATCGCCCAGCGCCATAAACTGCTGCTGGTCGAGGACTGCGCCCAGGCGCATGGCGCGCGCGATAATGGGCGGCTGGTCGGCACGTTTGGCGATCTGGCGGCGTTCAGCTTTTATCCCACCAAGAACCTGGGGGCGTATGGCGACGGCGGCGCGGTGATCACCAGCGATCCGCAGCTTGCCGAGCGGCTCAAGCGCCTGCGCAATTACGGGCAGGTGCGGCGCTATCATCACGCCGAGCGCGGCATGAACAGCCGTCTGGACGAGATGCAGGCGGCGCTGCTGCGCGTCAAGCTCCAGCACCTCGACGCCATCAACGACGCCCGCCGCGAGATCGCCGCCGCCTACGACCGTTCGCTGCGCGGCGTCACGCTGCCGACCGAGCAGCCGAACGCGCGCCACGTCTATCACCTGTACGTCGTCCGGCACGCGCAGCGCGACCCACTGGCGGAAGCCCTGCGAGCGCGCGGCGTCGAAACGCTGGTGCATTACCCCATCCCGGTTCATCTTCAGGCGGCATACGCCGACCTGGGCTATGGTAAAGGCAGCCTGCCCGTCACCGAACAGATCGCGCAGGAGATTCTATCGCTGCCGCTCTACTACGGGCTGACCGAGGAGCAGATCGCCGTCGTCGCCGAGGCGGTTGACGGCAGCCTGAAAGCGCTCGCCAGTGTCTAGCCGGGTGGAAACCGACGCCTTTCGCGGTAAGCACGCGCTCATCACCGGCGGGATGGGCTTCATCGGCAGCAGCCTCGCCATCGAACTGGTGCGGCTGGGCGCGCACGTCACCATTGTCGACGTGATGATCCCGGAATACGGCGGCAACCCGTTCAATATCGAGCCGATCAAGGATCAGGTCACGGTCAACTACTGCGACGTGTGCGACATCCACGCCATGAATTACCTGGTCAAGGGGCAGGATTTCATTTTCCACCTCGCCGGGCAGGTCGACCACATCCTCAGCCTGACCAACCCGTTCCCCGACATCGACATGAACATCAAGGGCACGGCGGTGGTGATGGAAGCCTGCAAGCAGCACAACCGCGACGCGCGCGTCGTCTATACCGGCACGCGCGGGCAGTACGGAGCCGCCGTCTCGCTGCCGGTGAGCGAAACCGCGCCGACGCATCCCAAAGGCATTTACGAGATTTCCAACCTGACCGCCGAGAAGATCATTCAGGTGTACAACGACGTGCATCAGATTCGCTCGGTGCTGCTGCGGCTGACCAATATCTACGGCGCGCGCGCCCAGATGCGCCATTCGCGCTACGGCGTGGTCAACTGGTTCATCCGGCTGGCAATCGACGGCGAGCCGATTCAGGTATTTGGCGACGGTCAGATCAAGCGCGATTTCCTGTACGTGGACGACTGCATCGACGCCATCCTGCTGAGCGCTATCACCGATGCGGCAGTCGGCGAGATTCTGAACGTCGGCGACGACCAGCCAACGACGTTCGTGCAGCTTGCCGACGCGATTGTCGCCGCTGCCGGGACGGGCGGCTGGCAGTTCGCGCCGTTCTCGCCGGAGCGCAAGGCGCAGGAGCCGGGCGACTTCTATTCCGACATCACCAAGATTCGGCGGCTGCTCGGCTGGGAGCCGACCACCCCGCTCGGCGACGGCTTATCCCAGACCATCGCCTACTATCGACAGTACAGGCAGCATTACTGGTAGCGCGGCATGACCATCATCGGCGCGAATGTGACCCTCAGCGACGACACCCTGCTCGGCAGCGATGTCGTCATCGGCAATAACGTCACCTGCTACCCCGGCGTCACGCTGGGCGATAACTGTCGCATCA
>JADLHH010000434.1 GCA_020848855.1 Anaerolineae bacterium
CTATGAGTAAAATCGCGTTCAAAGAGTGATGAGGCGGCACCATGGCAGTCGAAATGGCAGTCAAGATCAATAAGCAGGCGTTCAAAGGCTTGATCGGGGAAATTGTCGCTACCGACGTCTCGCTCGAAGACTACATGGAGCACTACGCGGCGGACTACTGCGAGTGGGTCGAAGGAGTGGTGATCAGGATGGCGGGCAGTGTAAAGCACAATGACCTGGGCTACTACCTGCGTCAGTTTTTTGCAGCATACTTTGAACTTCGCCCTATTGGGCGAGCTATCAGCCAGCCGTTTGTCATGCGCTTGCCTGCGTTTCCCAACCGCCGCCGTGAACCGGATTTGATGATCGTGCTCAAGAACAATCCCAGCGAAGTCAAGACGACTTTTCTGGACGGTGCAGCGGATATTTGTATCGAGGTCGTTTCAGAAGAGAGCGTCGAACGAGATCACGGGGATAAATTTCACGAATATGAGCAGGGTGGCGTGCCGGAATACTGGATACTCGACCCGCTGCGGAGCGAAGCCCGTTTTTACCGCCTGAACGAACAGGGGCGTTACCTGCCGCAGGGAATAGCGGAAGATGGAAACTACCATACACCTGCGCTGCCGGGTTTCGCGCTGCATGTGCCGACGCTGTGGCTGGATGAGCTGCCCGGACCGGGTGCGACAGCGCGGGCAGTTTCGCAAATGCTCGACCAAATCCCGTAAACATCTTGCAGCGCCTCGCTTTGCCCGAATATACGACCGAAGCCAGTCAGCGCCGCGCGGAACTGGCGCTGCGGCTGGCACAAACCTGCCCGCCGGAGTTAGCCGACGAAATCGCGCTGGTCGGCTCGACGGCGCACGGCGTTGCCGACGACGAGTCCGACCTTGAGCTGAATTTGTGGGGAGAGTCTATTCCCGCGCTGGCTGCGCGCGTCGCGTGGTTGCAAGCAGCAGGCGCAACCGCCATTCATGCGGAAGACGCGCCGCGCCCGGACGATTCGTACTGGATCGGCTTCACGCTGCAAGGGATTCCCGGCGAAGTGGGCTGGCAGACCTATGCGGCGTGTGACGCGGCGCTGGACGTTGTGCTTTCCGGCAAAGCAGACCGCAAGGCACTGGTCTTTGCCGACATTCTCACCAGTGCGCTGCCGCTGCGAACGGCGGGCAGGCTGGCGGCGTGGCAGGCGCGGCTGAGCAGCTATTCGGACGTGGTGCAATCGGCAATCCTCGCGGAGGCGGTAGCACGCTGGTCGCGCCCGAATGCTTTTGCATCCGCGCGCAGGCTGGCGCAGCGTGAGGAGCGAATTGCCCTGACGGCGCTGCTGGTTGAAGAACTCGATATGGCGCTGCGCGTGCTCTACGCCGCCCACCGCCGCTGGGAGCCGAGCCGTAAATGGACGCTGACGCTGGCGCAGCGTTTCGCGCCGGATGTGCCTGCGCGTATCGATGCTATTCTCACCGATTCTTCGCTCGAACGCCGCGTCGAACTGTGCGCCCACTTCTGCCTTGACATGCTCAAACTCACGCCGACCGGTGCTTTACTGAACATGCTGCTGCCCCGGTTGCAAAGCATTTTGGGCGCGAAGCTGGTCGGCGTATATCTGTTCGGTTCGCGGGTGATGGGCGATTTTGACGCTATCAGCGATATTGACCTGTTGGTGGCGCTCGCGGACGACCTGACGGACGCGGAATTTGCTGCGCTCGACTCGCTGCACCATGAACTTGTTGCGGCGCACCCGGACTGGGACGACCGCATCGAACTACTGTACTTGTCGGTGGTGGGTCTGCAAAGCTTTAAGACGCAGCGCAGCCCTATTGCCGTGATTAGCCCTGGCGAACCGTTCCATCGCACCGATGCGGGCATCGACTGGTTGCTCAACTGGTACATCGTCCGCGAAAAAGGCGTAACGCTGTTTGGCGCATCGCCGCAGACGATCATCCCGCCAATTAGCCGCGCCGAATACGTGCAGAATGTGCGCGACTACGTCGCGGCGAAGCACGAAATTGACGACACGACCACCCGACCGGGGCAGGCATACGCCATCCTCACACTATGCCGCGCGCTTTACACCGTCACTTACGGCGAACCGCTTTCAAAGCGCAAAGCGGCGGCGTGGGCAGCCGAACAACTGCCCGAATGGGCAGACACTATCCACAACGCGCTGCTCTGGCGCGAACAGTGGAAAGACCGGAATGTCGACCCTACTGCCACGCTCGAAAACACGCGCCGCTTTGCTCAGTTCATGAGCGAGAAAATTCTAGAGCAGCCGCCGCTCTAGCCCCGGCTCTGCGCGTCCATCACCGCGACGGCGGTCATCGCCACAATATCCTTCACATCGTCGCCCGCCTGCAACACGTGGACGGGCGCGCCAATACCGAGCAGAATCGGTCCAATCGTTTCCGCACCGCCCAGCCGCGAAAGCAGCTTGTACGACACATTGGCGGAACCGAGGTCGGGGAAGACCAGCACGTTTGCGTCCTTCACCTGGCTGAACGGGTAGCGCTTCTCGATCAGGTCTGCCACCACTGCCGTGTCCGCCTGCATTTCGCCGTCAATCGTAATGTCCGGGCGGCGCTGGCGAACAATGCGAACCGCGTCGCGCACCTTGTCCGAAAGCGGGTGCGGTGAACTGCCGAAGTTCGAGAACGAAAGCATGGCGACTTTCGGGTCGAGGTCGAGCGTGCGCGCGAAATCCGCCGCGCTGATGGCGATTTCCGCCAGCGTTGCCGCGTCCGGGTCAATATTCACCGTCGCGTCCGTGAACAGGTACAGCCTGCTGCGGATGATCATCAGGTATACGCCGCTGGCACGGGCGACGCCGGGGCGCGTGTGGAAAACTTGCAAGGCGGGGCGCACCACGTCCGGGTACTCGTAGGACAACCCGCTGATGAACGCATCGGCATCGCCCTGCGCGAGGATCATCGGACCCAGCAGGTTGCGGTCGCGCAGCAAGCCGCGTGCTTTCATCTCGGTCACGCCCTTGCGCTTGCGCTGCTCATAGAGCGCCGGAACGTAGCGGTGGCGCAGGTCATCCTCGTAGGGGTCGAGGATCGTCGGTGCGAAGTTCAAGCCGAGTTCGGCAATCACTTCGTGGATACGGTGCGGCTGCCCCATCAGAATCGGTTCGGCAATGCCTTCGTCCCGCACAATCGCCGCTGCGCGAATGATCTTGGACTCCTCGCCTTCGGCATACAGCACCCGTTTTTTCGTGCCACCTTTGGCTTTGTTGATGATGCGGCTGCGCGTTTGCTGTCCGATACCCTGCCGGCTGATCAGTTCTTCGCGGTAAGCGTTGAGGTCGATGTTCCGCCGCGCCACGCCACTTTCCATCGCCGCTTTGGCAATCGCCGGGGCAACCCACAGCAGCACGCGCGGGTCGAGCGGCTTGGGAATCAGGTAGTTGCGCCCGAAGCGCAGTGCCGAAAGGTCATACGCCGTCAGCACGCTGTCCGGCACGTCTTCCATCGTCAGGTCTGCCAGCGCGTGCGCCGCCGCCAGCTTCATTTCTTCGTTAATCTGCCGCGCGTACACGTCCAGCGCCCCGCGAAAGATGAACGGGAAGCCGAGCACGTTGTTAACTTGATTGGGGTAGTCGCTCCGTCCCGTCGCCATGATCACATCCTTGCGGACGGCGTGACATTCTTCCGGCATGATTTCCGGCGTCGGGTTCGCCAGCGCGAAGATAATCGGATCATTCGCCATCAGCGCCACCATCTCCGGCTTGAGCACACCACCTGCTGACAAGCCGAGGAACACATCCGCACCCGCGATCACGTCGATCAGCCTGCCCGGCTGCTTACCTTCCGCGAACGCCGCCTTGTACGGGTCCATGTCGTCCGGGCGACCGGGGTAAACCACGCCATACAGGTCGGTCAGCGTGATATTTTCGCGCGGCACGCCCAGCTTGACGTAAAACTCTGCGCTCATCACCGCCGCCGCGC
>JADLHH010000435.1 GCA_020848855.1 Anaerolineae bacterium
CAGTAGGTCGCCGGTGATTACGCTAAAGTATTGACCCGCGCCGGGTGCGAACTCTCATACGCCACAATCTGGTCGTCGAGGTTCATCAGATAGCCGAGCTGATCGACGCCGTTGAGCAGGCATTCCTTCGAGAAGCCGTCAATCGGGAATGTGACAGCGCGCCCGTCCGGCAGCGTGAGCGTCTGGCTGGCAAGATCGACCGTCACGCTGGTATCGGGGTCTTCCTGCGCCAGACTGATCAACTGCTGGTGCGTCTCCTCGTCCACCATGACTGGCAGCAAGCCGTTCTTGAGCGAGTTGTTGCGGAAGATGTCGGCGAAATAGGTGCTGACGACCGCCCTGAAGCCGCCGCCTTGCAGCGCCCAGGGCGCGTGTTCGCGCGACGAGCCGCAGCCAAAATTGTGCCCACCGATCAGCACGGTCGCGCCTTGATTCTCCGGCTGGTTGAGGACGAAATCCGCCCTGGGTGAGCCATCGGCGTTGTAGCGCCAGTCGGAAAACAGCGCCTGCCCCAGCCCGGCTTTGTCGGTCACTTTGAGATAGCGCGCCGGGATGATCTGGTCAGTGTCGGTGTCGTTGATCGGCAGCGCGACGATGCGCCCGTTGAACGTCTTAATCGGCTCCATTATGCGTACTCCACCATCATCGTGCGCGGGTCGGTAATCACGCCGTTGACGGCGGTCGCGGCGGCGGTCAGCGGGCTGGCGAGGAAGGTGCGCCCGCCCTTGCCCTGACGACCCTCGAAATTGCGGTTGCTGGTGCTGACGGCATACTGCCCCGGCTGAAGCTGGTCGCCGTTCATGGCGATGCACATCGAGCAGCCGGCCTCACGCCACTCCGCACCCGCCTCGCGGAAGATGCGGTCGAGACCTTCGGCTTCCGCCTGCGCCTTGACCTGCTGTGAGCCGGGCACGACCATCACGCGGACACCCTCCGCGACTTTGCGCCCCTGAATGAACTTCGCCGCCTCGCGCAGATCATGGATGCGCGAGTTGGTGCAGCTTCCGATAAACACCACATCGACCGGCTTGCCGAGCAGCGGCTGACCGGGCTGCAAATTCATATAGGTCAGCGCCTTGTCGAGCGCCAGCTTCTGGCTCACGTCGCTGAACTGCGACGGATCGGGCACACGGCTGGTGATCGGCATCCCCATGCCGGGGTTCGTGCCGTAGGTGATCATCGGGACAAGCTCGTCGGCGTTCAGCACGACCTCGTTGTCGAACACGGCGCCGTCGTCGGTCGGCAGCCTACGCCACGCCTCGACCGCACGGTCGAAATCCGCGCCCTTCGGCGCGTAGGGACGCCCACTCACCCACTGGAAGGTCGTCTCGTCCGGCGCAACCATGCCCGCCCGCGCGCCGCCCTCAATCGACATATTGCAGATGGTCATGCGCCCTTCCATGTTCAGGCCGCGGATAGCTTCGCCCATATATTCAAAAACGTAGCCCGTGCCGCCGCCGATGCCAATCTTGGCAATGATGGCGAGGATGATGTCCTTCGCCGTGACTCCCTGTTCGAGCCGTCCATTGATGCGCACCGCCATCGTCTTTGGCTTGTTCTGGAGCAGCGTTTGCGTCGCCAGCACGTGCGCGACTTCGCTCGTGCCGATGCCGAACGCCAGCGCGCCGAACGCGCCATGTGTGCTGGTGTGGCTGTCGCCGCAGACGATGGTCATGCCCGGCTGGGTGAAGCCCTGCTCCGGTCCAATCACGTGGACGATGCCCTGATTCTGCGTGCCGAGGTCGTACAACGGGATGCCGAAATCGGCACAGTTCCTGCGCATCACGTCCAACTGCGCCGCCGCCATCGAATCGGTCACCGGGATGATGCCGAGGTCGTTCCGCGGCGTCGTCGGCGTGCTGTGATCCATCGTCGCAATCGTGCGATCCGGGCGGCGAACCTTCAGCCCGCGCTGGCGCAGCTCGGTGAACGCCTGCGGCGACGTGACCTCGTGGACGAGGTGCAAGTCGATGTACAGCACGGCGGGCAAATCCGCCGTCTGCGGGCGCACCAGGTGATTATTCCAGACTTTCTCGAACAGGGTTTGCGGTTGTGACATGCTGACTCCCACTAGAAATTGAGCGTGTTTGGTTTAGCTTGGTAGATCATGGTGTCCGTAGGGCGTAATATATTACGCCCCTACAACGACGGTCTATGCTTGCTTGATTCCCACCGTCGCGGCTTCGCCTTCGGGCTGGCTTTCGCCGTAGCCGACGACCGCCAGCATCCGGTTCAGCGCCACCATATAGGCTTTCACGCTGGCAACCACGATATCGCTGTCCGCGCCGTAGCCGCCGAACGAGCGCTTGCCGTCCGGCGTACCAATGCGAACGGTCACTTCGCCGAGCGCGTCGATGCCTTCGGTGACGGCATGAACACTGTACTCGATCAGCGTATTTGGGCACTGAATGATCGCATCGACCGCCTGATAACAGGCATCGACGGGTCCCTTGCCGACTGCCGCGTGAACGAAAACCGCGCCGTCGGCGTTGCTCATCTTGACGGTCGCTGTCGGCATTCCCATCGTGCCGCAGGTGACCTGCATGTCGTCCAGCCTGAAGAATTCCTGCGGCTTGTTCAGTTCATCCGCCATCAGTGCTTCGAGGTCGGCGTCGGTGACGTTCTTCTTGGCATCCGCCAAATCCTTGAAGCGGGCGAATACCTGATTCAGCGCGTCGGCGTCCAGCTCGTAGCCGAGTTCCTGTAAGCGCACCTTCAGCGCGTGCCGCCCGCTGTGCTTGCCCAGCACCAGCCGGCTCTGCGACCAGCCGACGCTCTCCGCCGTCATGATCTCGAAGGTGCTGGCGTTCTTCAGCATCCCGTCCTGATGGATGCCCGCTTCGTGAGCGAAGGCGTTGGCGCCGACGATGGCTTTGTTCGGCTGGACGTGCATCCCGGTATAGTTGCTGACCATGCGGCTGGTCTTGACGATCTCGCGGGTGTTGATGTTGGTGCGCAGGTTGTAGAACGGCTTGCGCGTGTTCAGCGCCATGACGACTTCTTCGAGGCTGGTGTTGCCCGCCCGCTCGCCGATGCCGTTGATGGTGACTTCGACCTGACGCGCCCCGCCGAGCACACCAGCGAGCGTGTTCGCCGTCGCCAAGCCGAGATCGTTGTGGCAGTGTACCGACCACACCACGCCGCTGCCCACACCCGCGCCCGGCGTCTCGGCGATCAGGTTAGCGATCGTTTCCTGCCATTCTTCCGGCGTCACGTAGCCGACCGTGTCGGGGATATTCAGCGTCGTCGCGCCACATTCGACCGCCACCGCGCAGACCTGCACCAGAAACGCGGGATCGGTGCGTCCGGCGTCCATCGGGCTGAATTCGACATCATCGCACAGGCTGCGCGCCAGTGTCACCATCTGGCGGATGCGATCCAGCGCGTCCTGATGCGTCATGTTGGTGATGTGCTTGAGGTGATACTCGGACGTGCCCAGGAAGGTGTGAATACGCGGATACGCCGCGTCTTTGACGCCTTCCCAGCAGGCGCGGATGTCGCTTTCGACGCAGCGCGCCAAGCCGCAGATCGTCGGACCGTCTTCGGTGC
>JADLHH010000436.1 GCA_020848855.1 Anaerolineae bacterium
AAGCCTTCTCTCCATTGCATGGCTGGGGTGTGGCTATCCGTAGGAGCGGGTCTGAGAGGGTGTTGAAAAAGGTTTATGCCTGTGTTTGCCCCTCACCCCGGCTTACCTTTGGTAAGCTTCCCCTCTCCCACGTAAGCGGGGCGAGGGGAGAAGAACGGTTTTTGTCGCTCGCCCCACCGGTGTGGGAGAGGGACGGCTCACGAATGTGAGCAGGGTGAGGGGTTTTTCAACACGCTCTGAGACCCGCCCCTACACGCGATTCGCCCGGTGAAAAATCTGGCTATGTTCTCTACTGTCGCCCCCTGAATCATTGCGTGGAGAGGGGAGTCGAGCACGTGAGAACGTTCGTACAAAACGGGGTGAGGTCGAGAAAAAACGATGCCCCGATGTTCCCTCCCCAAAACGTGAGAACGTTGACAAAAACACATTTCGGGATTATCGTTGAGCTAACTTATTTCGCTCAGTGAAAAAAGGTCGTTTGTGACCACCCACGTGCGCGGCAACCGAGATCTCATCAAGGCGATGAATCGCAGCCTGATCCTCAACACGCTGCGCCGCGAAGGGAACCTCTCGCGCACCCAACTCACCGACATCTCCGGCTTGAGCGTCGGCGCGGTTTCGCAGATCACGAATGAACTGATCGAAGCGCGCTGGCTGCTCGAAGTGGGGGAAGGCGACTACACCGGCGGGCGGCGGCAGACGCTGCTGCGCCTGAACCCGGAAGCCGGGTTTGCCATCGGCGTCAAGCTGATGGAAGGGCGTGCGATCTGCGCGGTGACCAACCTCGAAAGCGAAGTCCTGCATTACGCGGAAAGCGAAACCGGCGACGATCATTCGCCCGAAGCGATCAGCACGATTCTGGGCATTTTGATCGACCGCGCCATCGACGAAGCACATCTGCCGGCGCGCAAGCTGTTCGGCGTCGGAATTGGGCTGGCGGGCGTGATCTATTCGCCGTCGGGCATGGTGCATTATTCGCCGTTCTTTGGCTGGAAAGATGTGCCGCTCGGCGCGCTGGTCGCGGAAAAAATCGGGCTGCCGGTGTACATCGAAAACGACGTGAACACGCTCACGCTGACCGAGCAGTTGTTCGGGGCGGGGCGGCACGCCGAGCATTTCGTCGTCGCGACGATTGGACGCGGCATCGGCATGGGCATGGTCATCCATCACCAACTGTATCAGGGGAATTCCGGCGGGGTGGGCGAGTTGGGGCATCTCACGCTCGACCCGAAGGGTCCCCGATGCGACTGCGGGAAGCAGGGTTGTCTGGAAAGTCTGGCGTCGGACACGGCGGTGCTCAAATACATCCGTGCGGCGATGGAGCAGGGCGAAATCTCGATCGTTCGCCATCCGGCGACGCTGGTGGAGGTCGTCGAAGCGGCGGACGCGGGCGACGCGCTGGCGCGTTACGCGCTGGCGCGCAGCGGCACGTATTTCGGCATGGGGCTGGCGGCGGTGATCAACCTCCTATGCCCGCCGCTGATCGTGATCAGCGGAGAAGGGGTCGCCGCCGGCGATCATCGCCTGAGCGCCACCTTCGCGGCGATGAACCAGCACGTTTTCAACGGCTTGATGGACAACGTCAAGGTGGTGGTCAAACCCACCGACGACCGGGCATGGGCACGCGGCGCGGCGGGGATGGTCATCGGCAAGGTGTTCGAATCGCCGCTGGTCGTCTCGAAGGGGTAGTTTTTTTCAGCAATTTATTTCAGTCAGTGAAAGAAGGTTTCGGTGGCAGGGGATTACGGCTGGCAGAAATGGAAGTGGGTGCTGCTGTTCATCGCGCCCAGCCTGATCGGACTGCTGCTGTTCATCTTCGTGCCGATTGGCACGTCGCTGTGGCTGTCGTTTCAGGACTGGAATCTGCTGTCGCCGCCGAAGTTCATCGGGCTGGACAACTTCAGCGAACTGCTGAGCGACCCGGCTTTCTGGAGCGCGTTCCGCTACACGCTCGGCTACATCATCCTGTACATTCCGCCGGTGTTCGTGCTGGCGCTCGGACTGGCGCTGCTGCTCAACCAGAAGCTGCGCGGCGTGGTGCTGGTGCGCACGGTGACGTTTCTGCCGGTGGTGGCGTCGTGGGTGGTCGTCTCGCTGATGTGGAAATGGATTTTCAACCCGCAGTACGGCTTGGTGAATTACGGGCTGTCGTGGTTCGGGATTCAGGGTCCCGCGTGGCTGTTCGACACCAACAGCGCGCTCTACGCGATGGCGATCACCAGCATCTGGAAAGACCTCGGCTACGTCGCCGTGCTGTACCTGGGCGGCTTGCAGGGGATTTCGGAAGTGTACTACGAAGCCGCGCGAATCGACGGCGCGAACCAGTGGCAGCGTCTGCGGCACATCACCCTGCCGCTGCTCACGCCGACGATGTTCTTCATCGTGATCATCCTGCTGATCAATTCGTTTCAGGTATTCGACCAGTTCTGGCTGATGCCGATGCGCGAGAGCGCGGCGGCGCGGCAAATCCAGGTAATCGTGACCGACGTGGTGCGCAACGCCTTCAGCTACAACCGCATGGGCTACGCTTCGGCGATGTCGTGGGTGCTGTTCGTGCTGATTTTCATCGTCACGTTCGTGCAGTTCCGGCTCCAGAAGCGGTGGGTGCATTATGAGAATGAGTAACACGCGCGCCCTGGCTTACGACGCCGGGGAACGGGCGACCGTGCGCCGGCGCGTTCTGCGGCTGCTGGCATATATCACGTTTGCCGCGCTGGTGGTGATCATGCTGCTGCCGTTCTGGTGGATGGTGAGCACGTCGCTCAAGACGCAGCAGTACATCCTGCACACGCCGCCGGAACTGATCCCGAACCCGCTCAGCTTCGAGAGCTATGCGCAGCTTGCGCAGACCGTCAACCTGGGGCGCACGTTCTTCAACAGCCTGTTCGTCGGCGTGGCTGGCACGGCGCTGCAGGTGATGCTGGCGGCGATGGCTGCCTACGCTTTCTCGCGGATGCGCTGGCGCGGGCGCAGCGCCGTCTTCATGCTCTATCTGGCGACGATGATGATCCCGTCGGTCGTGCTGGTCATCCCCCAGTTCATCGTCGTGCGGATGCTGGGCTGGACGAACACGTATCTGGCGCTGATTGTGCCGCCGCTGTTCAACGCCTTCGGGACCTTCCTGCTGCGGCAGGCGTTTCTGGCGCTCCCGCGCGATTTCGAGGAAGCCGCCTTCATCGATGGGGCGAATCACTTCACGGTGTTCTGGCGCGTGCTGCTGCCGCTGGTCAAACCATCGCTGGCGACGCTGATCGTGCTGAGCTTCATGGGGTCGTGGAATTCGTACCTGTGGCCCCTGTTCGTGGCGCGCGTGGACGCGGTCAAGACGCTGCCGGTGGTGCTGGGCGAGCTGCAGGCGGGTCCGCAGGCGCTGACGCAGTGGAATCTGGTGATGGCGGGGGCGGTGATTTCGGTGCTGCCGATCCTGATCGCCTATCTGGTCGCGCAGAAGTGGTTTGTGCAGAGCGTGGTCAGCAACGGCATCAAGGGCTAAGTGGATTTTCGTTGACGCAACGAAAATGCGTTCGCTTGAAGACTGTTATCCATATAAGGAGCATGTACCATGGTTCGAAAAGTATTGATTGTCGGGTTGATCCTGATGCTGAGCGTCTCGCTGAGCACAGCGTTCGGGCAAGACACTACGACCATCCGTTATTTCACCTTTTCCGCCGCGCCTGACCACGTCGAAGACCTGAACACGATCGTGCAGGCGTTCCAGGCGGAAAATCCGGGGATCACGGTCGAAGTCGAGACCGCGCCCTTCAGCGACTACTTCACGCTGCTGCAGGCGGATACCGTCGGCGGCGCTGCGCCGGACGTCTTCGAGCTGAACTACGAGAATTTCGTCCCCTACGCCGCCAACGGCGTGCTGGCAGACCTGAGCGGCAAGATCAGCACCGACGCGCCGTATTACCCGCGCGCGCTGGAAGCGTTCCAGTACCAGGGGGCGCAGTTGGCGCTGCCCGAATCGTTCTCGACGGTGCTGCTGTTCTACAATCAGGATTTGTTCGATCAGGCGGGCATCGAATACCCGACCGCCGACTGGACGTGGGATGATGCCATGACCGCCGCCAAAGCGATCCGCGCGCTGGGCAGCGATACGTGGGGCATCTTCTCGCCGATCCAGTTCTGGGAGTTCTATAAGAAAGCGGCGCAGAACGGTGAGTGCGCGTTCTTCAGCGACGACATGACCGAATCGACCATCAATTCGCCCGCTTGCGTGCAGACGCTGGAGACGATGCTCAGCTTCGTCAACGAAGACGTGATGCCCTCGACCGAAGAACTGTCCGGCGTCGCCAACGAAGACCTGTTCGCCAGCGGCAAGCTTGGCATGGACGTGATCGGCATCTGGCAGTTCGCCGCCTTCCACGACCTGCCGTTCACGTGGGACGTTCAGATTGAGCCTGCCATGAACCAGCACGCCCATCACTTCTTCGCCAACGGCGTCGCGGTGTCCGCCAGCTCGTCGAATATCGACGCTGCTGCCAGGTGGGCGGAATTCCTGACTTCGAGCGAGACGGCTGCCAGCGTGCGCGTCGAAAAGGGCTGGGAACTGCCGGCGCTGGACAAGCCGGAATACGTCGAGGGATACCTGACGCAGACGCCGCCCGCCAACCGTCAGGCGGTGTTTGATGCGCTCGAAAGCGCGATTGTCCCGCCGGTCATTGAGCGTCAGAACGAGTTCCAGGACATCGTGAACGCGGCGCTGTCGCAGGCGGCTGACGGCTCGCTGACGGCGCAGGAAGCGCTCGACCAGGCGAAGACCGAAATCGACGGTCTGCTGGGATAAGCGACGGCATTCGATATTTCAATGCAGGGGCACGACATGTCGTGCCCCATAGGCATTCAGTTAAGCACAATCGACGATGATGTTTGCTGTTCGACCCCATCCCCGCGCTGCTGCGCAGCGCCTCCCTTCCCCGATTTCAGGGAAGGGCGCGCGCGCAAGGGCGCGAACACAAAAGCGCGGGCGGACGGATTCGGACGATCAGAGGGCACGAACCGGCTCATCAAACAATCCTTAAATTGATGCGCATGGGGCACGACATGTCGTGCCCCTACGCAACATATTTTTCTCCATCCACCGGGCTTGAGGCAGCATGGTCGAAATCATTCACACCCCATTTGGGCAGGAACACCCCTACGAACAGCTTCCTGAAGAACGCTACCCGCGCGCGCCGCTGGCGGGCGAGCCGTTCGCCGTCGGCATCGTCACGCGACCACCGGGCGTCGTGCGGAACGTCACCGTACACGCCTGCATCGACGGCGGAGCCGAAACCGTGATCCCGGCGGAACTGCTTCCCAACTGGATTCCTGAGCATGAAATCGGCGCTGGCGCGGAATATCTGGAACGGGTTGTTCGCATCGAGCAGGACGTGTGGCGCGCGAAGCTGGTCGCGCCGCCGGATGGTCACACGCTGACCTATCGCATCGAGGCGGATGGGCAGCCGGGCGACACGTATACGCTGCCGGGCGTGGGGTGGCGCGCGGGTGGCGGCGTTATTGTCAATTCGCTTGCGCCGTCGCGCTTCGAGATGCGCCTTGCGCGCGACGGCGAGCGGTCTCAGATGGACGGACTGCCGCCGATTACTTCGGTCGAGTGGCTGAGCAATAGGCGGCGCGTGCGCATCGGCTTCGCCTGCGCGCCGGACGAAGCGTTCTTCGGCTTGGGCGAGCGCTTCAATGCCCTGAATCAGCGCGGCAACGTCATGGACATCCGCGTGTACGAGCAGTACAAGAGCCAGGGCAAGCGCGCCTACATGCCGATCCCGTTCATGCTGTCGTCGGCGGGCTACGGCGTTTATGTTGAAAGCACGCGCTGGATGCAGTTCGACCTGACCGCGCCGGATCGCTGGACGCTGGAAGCGGAAGTCGGCGGCGAAGGATCGCTGCGACTGGTCTGGTTCACGGGGGATGATCCGCTCGACATCATTGGCAGCTTCACACAGATGACGGGTCCCGCCGCGCTGCCGCCCGACTGGGCATTCGGCTTGTGGATGAGCGGCAACGAATGGAACTCGCAGGCGAAGATCGTGCGCGAGGTTGAGGCGACCGAAGCGAACGGGATTCCGGCTTCGGTGGTGGTTATCGAAGCGTGGAGCGACGAGACGACCTTTTATATCTGGAACGACGCGCAGTACGCGCCCAAGCCGGGCAGCGAAGCGTTTCGCTATGCCGACTTCACTTTCCCGCCGGAGGGCAGGTGGACGGATCCCAAAGGCATGATCGACTGGCTGCACGAGCAGGGCATCCGGCTGGTGCTGTGGCAGATTCCGGTCGTGAAAGTGCTGGAGCAGCCGCACCCACAGCACGAAGCGGATCGCGCGTATTACGAGCAGGCGGGCTTCGGCGTGCGCGAGCCGGATGGCAGCCTGCACCGGATTCGCCCGTTCTGGTTTCGCGGCGGCTACCTGTGGGATGTGACCAATCCCGCCGAGCGCGAATGGTGGCTGAACAAGCGCGCTTATCTGATCGAAGACCTCGGCGTCGACGGTTTCAAAACTGACGGCGGCGAGCACCTGTGGAGCACGCAGGTGCGCTTCCACGATGGACGGCGCGGCGATGAAGTCTGGAATGAGTACCCGCAGCGCTACACCGAAGCCTACTATCAATTTCTGACGCAGCGGCGCGACGGGCTGATCTTCAGCCGCGCCGGGTTCACCGGGTCGCAGCGCGCGCCCGCTCACTGGGCGGGCGACGAGAATTCAACCTGGGAGGCGTTCCGCCATACGATCCTGGCGGGCTTATCGGCGGGGATTTCGGGGATTCTGTTCTGGGGCTGGGACATCGGCGGGTTCAGCGGTCCGCTGCCTTCGGCGGAATTGTACCTGCGCGGCGCGGCGATGGCAGCGCTGTGCCCGATCATGCAGTACCACTCCGAATACAACCAGTATCGGGAGCCGGTGAACTACCGGACACCCTGGAATATTCAGGAGCGGACGGGCGATGCGCGCGTGATCCCGACGTTCCGCCACTGGGTGAACGTGCGGCGCAATCTGCTGCCGTACATCTGGCAGGAGGCGCAGCACGCCGCGCAGAGCGGGCAGCCGATGATGCGCGCGCTCCGGCTGTGGCATCCTGAAGCGTCGGACTATCCATATTTCTTCGGGCGCGATCTTCTGGTGTGCCCGGTTGTCGAAGAAGGCGCGCGCGAGTGGGAGGTGTTTCTCCCGCCGGGAAGCTGGTTCGACCTGTGGACGAGGCAGCGCTACGACGGTGGACGGAAGATCAGCGTGCCGGTATCAATCGACACGATACCGGTTTTCGCCCGCGCGGGCAGCCGCATCCCTGTTCGCCTTGGGGCAGCGGGGACGTGGGGTGAAGCGGTTGATTTCAGCACCGAGCCGACCACCATTCTTTCGTTTGGGTGATCGCTGTCCCGTGTGGCTCGATCCCCGGTCTGGTGCAGTAAAAGCGATGCGCTCATTTCAGAGCCGTATTGCAAGGTGTGGTGAATTATCAGGAGATCAACAGAATCGTGGCGCTCAACCCACCCCGGCTGAGCGGCGAAACTGCGTTTCACCTGCTTCAGCCAGTCCCTCCCCGAATTCAAGGAGGGGCAAAAGCAAGTACCCAGCAGCGAGATGACGCTTTTCCGGGGCGGGAAACGCATCGCTATATCCCTGATACTCGGCACTCCCCTATCGCATGTATCCTCAGGGTCATCGCATCAAAATAGCCATTTAGGTCAAAAAAGGTCATAGGTGTTTTGTAGGGGCAGACCTGTGTGTCTGCCCCAGCGGGCGAACACGCGGGTTCGCCCCTACAAGAGCGTTGTGAACTATTGGAAACCCTGTGTGAAATTTGATGCGATGACCCTGCATGTATCCTTGCATGAGTCTTCCTGGGTGAGTATTCTCAATGCTCCCGGCACTTCATGCAGCGAATGGAACGGACGAATGATCGCCGATTTTGCCACGATTGCCCGGATGGCTTCGCCAGAAGATCAGGTAGCGATTGCGACCCGACGCATTGAACAGGGCACGCGCATCCAGCTTGGCGATACGAGTCTATCGCTGAGCCACACGGTACTGGATGGGCACCGTTTCGCCGTGCGCTCGCTGGAGCCGGGCGACGTGCTCACCTCATGGGGGCAGCCGTTTGGGGAAGTCCTCGTGCCGATTCAACCGGGTGATTACGTCTGCAACGAAGCCGTGCTGCGCGAACTGGCGCGACATTCGCCGGATTTTGCGCTGCCGGCACAGCCCAATTTCGCCGACCAGATCGCGCCCTTCCGGTTTGATGAAATGGCGTTTCGCCCCGGCAGCCCGCCCGCGCCCTATGACGAGCCGCTCACGTTTGAAGGTTATCGTCGCCCCGGCGGGCGCGGCGTGGGTACGCGCAACATGATCGTGCTGCTGGGCACGTCGTCGCTGACCAGCGGGTTTGTGCGGGTGCTGGAAACGCAGCTTAAGGGGCTGGCGAAGCCCGGCTCCGGCATCGACGGCATTGTCGCCGCTGCCCACACGGAAGGCGGAACCGACAAGCCGAACAACCGCGATCTGCTGCTGCGAACGCTCGCCGGGATGATCGTGCATCCCAATGTCGGGGCTGTCCTGATCGTGGATCGCGGAAGCGAAGGGATCAACAATGCCGTGCTGCGCGACTACATGGAGCAGCACGGTTATCCGCTCGGTGATGTCATCCACCGCTTCATATCGCTGAGCCGGTCGTTTGATGATGACTGCCGATCTGCCGCCGAGACCGTCCGGGCGTGGCTGGACTCGGTGATGAATATGCCGCGCTCGACCGCGCCGGCGAGCGAACTGAAAATCGGGCTACAGTGCGGCGGCTCGGATGCGTTTTCGGGTATCAGTGGAAACCCGCTTGCCGCCTGGGTCGCGCGGGAGATAATCCGCTATGGTGGCTCCGCCAATCTTGCCGAGACGGATGAACTGATCGGCGCGGAGTCGTATGTGCTCCAGAACGTGCGCGACCTGGCGACGGCGCGCAAATTCCTCGCTTTCGTCGAGCGGTTCAAAACGTGGACAAGCTGGCACGGAA
>JADLHH010000437.1 GCA_020848855.1 Anaerolineae bacterium
GAACGGCATCGTCTTTACCAATACGCTGCGCCGCACCTGGAAACAGCCGCTCTATTGGGGTGTCCTGGTGGCGATCATGGGTTACTACATTATCGCCGTCGTCCCGAATGTGGATATGCTCAAGCAGTATGCCGACATGATTGCCAACATGCCGCCGCTGCTGATGCAAGCCTTCGGAATGAGGGATGCTGCCCAGTTGGCGACGCCGGAAGGTTTCCTCGGCTTTGGCTTTTTCAGCTACATGCTGCTGGTAACGGCGATCTACGCGGTGATCGCCGGGCTGGCGGTGACGACGGGCGAAGAAGATCGCGGCATCATGGATGTGGTTCTCAGCCTGCCGATCCCACGCTGGCGGCTCGTGCTGGAGCGTATGTTGGCGTACACGCTGACTATCATCGTCCTGCTGGCGGTGACCTTCATCGGCTTGTGGATCGGTCAGGTGACAACGCCGGGACTGAGCCTCAACCCCGGCAGGCTGTTCGAAGGCACCATCAACATGCTTCCGGGGACGCTGCTCGTGCTGGCGTTCACAGTGCTTGCCGGGACGGTGGCGCGCAGCCGGGGGCTGGCGATGGCGGCGGCGACGATCTTCATCGTTGCCAGCTACTTCATCGACTTTATCGGCTCGGCGGCAAGCGGGACAGTCGCCGCTAACCTGCGCGTGATCTCTTTCTACAGTTGGTACAACGGCGCGGAGATCATGACGACCGGCTTGCAGTGGGGCAGCGTGGCACTGCTGCTGGTCGCGGCGGTCGTCATGGCGGCGGGCAGCCTGTGGTTCTTCGAGCGCCGGGATGTCGGCGTGTAACAACCCGGCTCATCAATCGAATAGAGGGGGCGCAGGTGCAATCTTCGATTGCCTCGCGACGCCCCTACCGCCCCATATATCCACAACGCCCCTGTTCTAAAATCATCCACTCACGCTGACGGCTTTTTGATCCGTCTGTTATAATTGGAAGCTCGCATATCTCACCGCGAGACAGAATCGATGACGCTTGACAACCTCATCCATCAAGCTGCCGACCTCATACGAAACAGCCAGCACCTGACGGCACTCACCGGCGCGGGCGTGAGCGCGGAATCGGGGATTCCCACCTTCCGCGACGCGCTGACCGGGCTGTGGGAGCAGTACGACCCGGCGCGGCTGGCAACCCGGCAGGCTTTTGCAGACGATCCGAAACTGGTCTGGGAATTCTACGAGCACCGGCGTGATTTGATCCGCTCGGCGCAGCCCAACCCGGCGCACCGGGCGCTGGCGGCGCTCGAAACACACTACCCGGCGATGCAGATCATCACCATGAACGTCGACGACCTGCACGAGCGCGCCGGGAGCCGCAACGTCATTCGCCTGCACGGACGCATCGAAGCCAACCGCTGCTCGGCGAACTGCCGGGGTAACCCGACGCCGGTCGATGTCAGCCAGATCGTGTGGGATCGCACCAGCGGACCACCGCCCTGCCCGTACTGCGGCAAGCCGGTGCGCCCGGATGTCGTCTGGTTTGGTGAAGTGCTGCCCGCCGACGCGCTCGACAAGGCGCACGACGCCGCCGAACACACCGATCTGATGCTGGTGATCGGCACGTCGGGTGTCGTCCGCCCCGCGTCCGACCTGCCGGCGCTCGCCAAGCGGCATGGCGCGAAGATCATCGAGTTCAATCCGGTCGAAAGCGAGATCACCCCGCTTGCCGACCTGTGGCTGCCTGCGCCTTCTGGCGAAACGCTCCCGCGCGTGCTGGCTGCGCTCGGTGACGATGCGTAGAGCGATCACGCTTGTACTGATCGGCTTGCTGCTGGTCGTCCGTGCCGCCGCACAGGGCGACGAGCCATCCTCGCACGCGCGGCAGGTGTTCCTCACGTCTGACAACCAGCTTACGTTCATCGACCTGATGACCGGCGATGCTTACAGCGTCGGCGTCAACGGCGATCATTTCACCGTGCTGCCCGATGCCGTGATGTTTTTCGACCGCGCCAGCCACCGAGTCATGGTCGCCGCGCCCGACGGCACGCTGAGTCAGCATCCCTTCATCCGAACCAGCGAAGCTGTCGCTCGCGTCGATTGGGCGCTGTCGCACGACGAGCAGAACATCGCCTGGACGGAGACCAGCGGCGCGCCAACCGCGCTGACGACGGTGACATGGGTTTCGGAAATCGATGGGACGAATGCCAAGCCCGTCTTCAACGACGGTCCGCGCGACGGCATTCGCGCCTACCCGGTCGCCTTCAGCCCGGATAAATCCGTGCTGTACATGGATTATCAGCCCAACACCATCGGCGACCTGACCCCGTTCCGGCAGTACGCCGGGCTGTTCGCGCTAAACCTGGCGAGTGGGGAAACGACCGCTCTGCCGGGCGAGCCGGGCTGCTTCTGCGGTGCGGATATCGGCGCGGACTTCTTCCTGCGGCTGACGCTGGCGGACAGCGGCTTCAACCTGCGCATCCGCAACCTGCGCAACGAGAGCGAGACAACGCTCGCGCCGGTCAACAGCTTCACGCAGGGCGGCGACGTGCTGATCGCGCCGGACGGCAAGCGGGCGGCATACGCGCTCGCGCAGATCAGCAATTTCGGGACGGCGCAGCAGTCGGTGCAGACGGTGATTGTGCTGGTCGACCTGCTGACGCTGACGCAGAGTCCGCTGGGCGCGCCGGTCAACCGGCTGCTGCGCCCGATCCAGTGGACAGAGGACGACAGCGCGATCCTGTTCGTGGACGCGCAGGCGCAGACCACCTGGAAAGCGACCGTGCGCGACGGCGCGTTCGAGCAGGTCGCCAACGGACGGTATCTCGGAACCCTGATCGTCGGCTAGACGCACCCGTCGAGCCGCCCACCCTGCCCACGAAAATTTACGCGCTCAAACATTCGGAATTTTTTCCGATCTCGATTACGGGAAGATCACGCAGGATATGTTAGTATACAAAGTATGATAACTGTAACGGATTTTGACCGCCGCCAGGCGAAATATGAACCGGTTGCCGCCGCCCTGTACGAGATGTTCGGGCGGCTCGATTGGCAGCGCTTTCTGCCGCCGCTGGATGAGCTGATTGACTGTGTGCTGAGCCAGAGCACCACCGACACCAACCGCGACCGGGCGTTCGCGGCGTTGAAAGAAGCGTTCCCGACGTGGGAAGCCGTCATGGACGCGCCGACCGAAGCCGTGATCGCGGCGATCAAGCCCGCCGGGCTGGCAAACCAGAAGGGACCGCGCATTCAGGAAATCCTGCGGCGCATCTACGCCGAGCGCGGCGAGCTGAACATCGATTTTTTGGGCGACCTGCCCGTGCCGGAAGCCAAAGCATGGCTGACCAGCTTTTACGGCGTCGGACCGAAAACGGCGGCAATCGTGCTGTGCTTCGCTTTCATGCGCCCGGCGTTCCCGGTCGATACGCACATTCACCGCGTCGGGCAGCGCATCGGCTTTCTGCCGCAGGGCATCAGCGCCGACGACGCGCACCCGGTCATGGAAGCCATCGTCCCGCCGGAAGACTACTTCACCTTTCACATCAACCTGATCCGGCTGGGGCGCGAAATCTGCCAGGCGCGTCGCCCCCGGTGCGAAGTCTGTCCATTGACACCGTATTGCGACTATTATCAGAGCCATCTATGACCGATAAAACTCTCATGCAAGTCAACGACAGCGAAGTCGGTGGGATGCGCCACAACCTCAATCTGCTGCGGGCACAGCTTCAGATGGGGCGCGTCGAGGCGAGCTTCCTCGACAAGCAGGTTGGGCGCATGATCGACCTGCTGGAACGGCTGGAACACGAACACCGCCAGTTGAAGAAGCAGGGGCGGCTGGAAGCGCTGTACAACGTCAGCCGGCTGCTCGGCTCCTCGCTCGAACTGCAAACCGTGCTGAACCAGGTCATGGACGCGATCATCCAACTGACCAAAGCCGAGCGCGGCTTCCTGATGCTGCGCGACGACGACGGTCAGCTTCAGGTGAAAGCGGCGCGCAATATCGACCAGCAGACGCTGACCACCGACAAATTCCTGTTCAGCCGCACGATCGTCAATCAGGTCATGGATCGGGGCGAGTCGGTGGTGACCACCAACGCCGCCCAGGACCCACGCTACGCCGACCAGGATAGCATCGTCGGCAAGGCGCTGCGCAGCATTATGGCAACGCCGCTGCGGGTGCGCGGCAGAGTAATCGGCGTGATTTACGTGGATAACAGCGCCGTCACCGGACTGTTCGAAGACGACGATCTGGGCACGCTCGACGCTTTCGCCGGGCAAGCCGCCATCGCCATCGACAACGCCCAGTTGTTCAGCGCGACCGACCAGAAGCTGGCGGATCGCGTCGAGGAGCTGCGCCAGCTCCGGCGCATCGATTTGCAGCTTAACGAGACGCTCAACGTCGAGCGCGCCATGAGCTATACACTGGAATGGTCGGCGCGTCTCGCCGGCGCCGACGTGGGCTATTTCGGCTTGATCGACGGCAAGAACATCCCGACGGCGCACAGCTACGGCATCGAAATCGACGATACGCTGCCGATCTTCCTCGAAAAGACCTACCCGCAGGCGGTGGACGTGGTCGAAAGCGGCGAGGCGCGGGCGATCAACGACGAGCGGCGCGCCTTCGGAGTGCTGATCGTGCCGGTGCGCCGCGACCAGAAAGTTTTCGCCGTCATCATCCTGCGGCGACGCGGCGCGTTCACCGAGGAGCAGAAAGAGATGGTCGAGCGCGTGGTGGCGCGGGCAGCCGTCGCCATCGAAAACGCCCGGCTGTACGCCGCCATGCAAGCCGCCGACCGTGCCAAGAGCGAATTCGTCGGCATTGTGGCGCACGACCTCAAAGTGCCGATGACCAGCATCCTCGGATACGCCGACCTGACGCTGATGGACGGCAACCTGCAGGAACAGCAGACCAACTATCTCAACCGCATCCGTGACACGGTCAGGCGCATGGAAATGCTCGTCTCCGACCTGGCAGATATCAGCCGTATCGAAAGCGGTCATTTCCTGATGAACGAGACGCGGGTCGACGTGGGCGACATCGTGCAGGGCTTGCGCGACGCCATCATGACGCAGATCAAGGCGCGCGGGCACACGTTCGTCGAGGAAATCGAACCCGACCTGCCGCCGATGCGGGTCGATTACTACCGCCTGCTGCAGGTGCTGACCAATCTCGCCAGCAACGCCTACAAATATACGCCGGATGGTGGCACAATCACGCTGTCGGTGCGGCGCGCCGACGACCGGGTCGAATTCAGCATTAGCGATACCGGCATCGGCATGACGCGCGAGTCGATCAAGAAGCTGGGAACCAAGTTCTGGCGGGCGGACGACGACTTCACGCGGTCGCAGCCCGGAACGGGTCTCGGCTATGCCATCACCCAGAATCTGGTCGAGCAGATGGGCGGGCGGATACAGGTCGAAAGCCATGTCGCCAAAGGCAGCCGGTTCTCGTTCTCGGTCGCCATCCTGAAGGAATGAGCGATGGGCGCGCGCCGATTTTTGTCTCCTGATAGTGACGGACGAAGTTGACGGGACGCCAGCCGCACGGCTTGGCGCGTCGTCCCATGAAGGAGGTCATGATGACGCCGGAAACCCTGGATCGGGCGCAGGCTCTGCTGGACGAATTAATCGAGGCGGCGAAAACCGGGGCGATCATCCCCGTGCGGCTGCCCGGTCAGTTGGAAGTGATCAAAAATCTGCTGGAGTCGCAGCCGCACGCGGCAGACACCAGCGCCGCGCCAGAGAAAGCCGAAGCGACATCGACCGGCAGCGAAGAACTACTCAAGGAACAGGCATATTTCGTCTCGCACGCCGTCCACGAACTGCGCACGCCGCTGACCAGTATTCGCGGCTACAGCGATATGCTGCGCGGGCTGGGCGAACTCAACGACATGCAGAAACAGTGCGTCGAGACGATCCGCAGCAATTCACGGCGTATGGAAACGCTGCTCACCGACGTGAGCGACACCGCCAAGCTCAAGGGCGGCACGCTGCGCACCAGCCTCAAGATGGACATGTTCAAGAATATCGCGCTGATGGTCGAGAAGCAGGCTCAGCCGCTGACCGAGGAACTGGGGCGCAAGCTGACCTTCGATATCCCGCAGGGGCTGCCGATCCTGAACGTCGACGGCGAACTGCTGGCGAAGGCGCTCTACAAGCTGGTCGAAAACGCGCTGCGCTACAGCGGCGATAACGGCGAAGTGACCGTGCGGGGCAGCGCCGACGGCAGCAAGCTGACGATCACGGTGCAGGATAATGGCATCGGCATGACGCCAGAGGACATGAATCAGCTTGGCACCATTTACTTCCGGTCGGACAACGAAGTCGTGCGCAGCTACAAGGGCAGCGGGCTGGGAATTCCGGTCGCGTATGGGATCATCCACCTGCTCGGCGGTATTGTCACCATAGCCAGCGAGCCGAACAAGGGCACGACCTTCACGATCACGTTGACGGGGATGAGTTGATGCAGGTCGAACAGGCACTCCGCACACTCGTACAGCTAAAGGGTGCCGCGCCACCCATGACCGCCGAGCGGCTGGGTGACGTGATCGCGCTGATGCGCCAGCTTGACGAGGAGAACAACGCCCTCCACCGACAGATGATCGCCATCCCGCCCGCATCGGTCGAAGAACCACCGCCGACCGATACGCTGGCGACACAGGCATTCGAGGCGCTCAAGCCGTCGCTGCACGTCATCCGCGCCCAAACCGAAGCGCTGCGGGCAGGCAAGCTCGGTCGCATTACCACCGAACAAGCCGACACGCTCAAGGTGGTCAACGAACACGCCTATGGCGCGCTGAGCATGATCGAATCGCTCGATACCATCATGCTGATCAAGAAGGGGCTGCTTCACGTCGAACAGACGGCGTTCAGCCCGCTCGACCTGCTGGCGGAAGTGTGGCAGCGCCATAATCATGCCGCCGAACAGCGCGAGCATCACATCAATATCCACGCCGACGACCCGATTCCGCAAGTGGTGGGCGACCGCCGTTACATCGTGTCGATCCTGTCCGACCTGCTCGACAACGCCGTCCGCTACACGCCGCTGGGAGGGATGATCCGCGTACGCGCCGAGTCGCTGGGGACACATGTCCTGTTCAGCATCGCAGATAACGGCATCGGGCTGACCAGCGAGGACATGCACCACATCACCGAGCCATTCTGGCGGGCACGCCATCAGGCGCTGGTGCGCCAGTACCCCGGCACGGGTCTGCGGCTATACGTCGCCCGGCTGCTGCTCGACCTGCACGGCAGCGACCTGCTGTACTCCGGCGAGCCGAGCATGGGCGCGACTTTCAGCTTCGCGCTGCAGGCAGATTGACAGCCCTTAGGACAGCTTCATCGCCTGATGGCGCTCCACAAGCGCGCGGGTCGTGACGCCAATGTAGGCGCTGATCTGCGCCGGAACTACCAGAAACAGCGCGACGACGACATACGGGGGCACGTAGGGCTGCGCGGCGTTCGTCACGCTCAGCAGCATCCCACCGGCGAGAAACCACAGCGCCAACGCTGCCCAGAGCCATGCGCGCTTCGGCGCGAGAAAGCCGATCAGCAGCGTCGTCAGCATAATGACTGTAAGCGTCACCTGGATTTGCCCGGCGCGGATATCCACGCAGCCAATCACGAAACCGGCTATCGCGGTCAGTGCGACCATCATCCACCATTTCATGGCATTTAGCCTTTCCAGATGTAACGGCAGCGCGCTCCACGGAATATCGACCATAATTCGCAGCGACAAAGCCAGCCGCGCCTGCCAGCCGCGAGTTTCGCGGTCGAGGTCGCGAATAAGCTGTTCCAGCGCCCCGGCATATTCGCGGCGGAATTCGGCGGGATACAGATAAAGCAGCCAACGATACACGAGAACCAGCAGACTGCGGTGTCGCTTCCTGTTTCGTCCTGTCATGAGGCTTTCACGTTCCCGCTCGATTATATCTGAAACGGATATATCCACCACTGATAGCATACGTTGGACGCATACAGTCGTCAAGCAGCATCATGGAACGCGCCGTCAGAATTTACGATCTTTGTGAGGCTGCGCCCACCGTGCGCACCGTTTACATTTATTATTCTTCATGTTATAGTATAGGCGACATACGCAGTTACTTCGCGGCAGAAACTCCCGATGTTACCGCCGGGCACAGCATAGGCTGTGTCTTTCTAATTTATAGGCAAGAGCACGATGCGCTGAACGTAGGGCGCGTTTTTTCAATGATGAAGGAGCTGTAGGAATGGTCAATCAGCCGCAGTACTTAACGCCGGAGGGCTTGATAAAGCTGGAGGACCGACTCAAATTTCTCCAGGATGTGCGCCGCCCGGAAGTCGCGGAGCGTTTGCGCCAGGCTCTTGAAGAAGGCGGCGATCTGAGCGAGAATGCGGAATACGAGGACGCCAAGAACGAGCAGGCGTTCGTGGAAGGCGAAATCCTTCGGCTGGAAGGCATTCTCAGCAGCGCGCAGGTGATCGAAGCCACCGGCAAAAAGGATGTGGTGTCGCTCGGCTCGCACGTGACGGTGGTCGAAGAAGGCGAAAGCAACAAGGAAGTCTATCACATCGTCGGTTCGGCAGAAGCCAACCCCGACGAAGGCAAGATTTCGAGCGAAAGCCCGCTGGGCAAAGCGCTGCTCGGCGCGAAGGTGGGCGTGAAGGTCAAGGTCAACGCCCCTGCCGGGGAGATCGTGTTCGTCATCAAATCGATTGCCTAGACGAACGCCGTTTGAGACGATCAAGCCCCGACCGGATCGGGGCTTTTGTTTAATGGGAAAAGAAGTACCGAGTGCTGTGTACTGAGTGCTGAGCAAAAGCCGGGCACAGCATGAAGCGTCGTGCGCTTTTCGAGAATCACGACACTCAGCACTCAGCACTCGGCACTCAGCACTCGAAGGAACGAGCCATGTGGCAGCCCGGTAACCAACTGGAACAGGAACGCCTCGACAAGCTGCGCGCGCTCGAAGCGGCGGGCGTGATCGCCTACCCCGCCCGCGTCGAACGGACGCACACCACCGAGCAGGCGGTCGCTGCGTTCCAAGCCTACGAAGCCGAACACCCCGAAGCCGATACCGCCGCCGGGACACCGCTCGAAGTCACGGTGTGCGGGCGGGTACGCCGGGTCAACATCAAGGGCAAGGTGTCGTTCCTGCACATTGAGGACGGAACCGGACGCCTGCAGTTGTTCCTGCGCATCAACGACATGGACGAAGCCGCCTACAACGCTGTCAAGGACAAGCTGATCGACATGGACGACTTCGTCCAGGCGACCGGCACGATGATGCGCACCAAAGCCGGCGAGATCAGCGTGCGGGTGAGCGCGTTCAGGCTGCTGAGCAAGTCGCTCAGCCCGCTGCCGGTCATCAAGCAGAAGACGCTCGACGACGGCACGGTGGTCGAGTTCGGCGAATTCAGCGACACCGAAACGCGCTACCGCCAGCGCTATGCCGACCTCGCCGTCAACCGCGACGTGCGCGACATCTTCATCAAGCGCGCGCAGGTGATCCGGTCGCTGCGCCACTTCCTCGACGCCGACGGCTTCCTCGAAGTCGAAACACCGATCCTTCAACCGCTGTACGGCGGCGCGGCGGCGCGTCCGTTCGTCACGCATCACAACCAGCTTCATCAGGATTTGTATCTGCGCATCAGCTTCGAGCTGTACCTCAAGCGACTGCTGGTCGGCGGCTATGACGGCGTGTACGAGATCGGGCGGGACTTCCGCAACGAGGGTGTAAGCTTCAAGCACAACACCGAGTTCACGATGCTGGAGTTCTACAAGGCGTATATCGACTACAACGGCGTGATGAAGCTGACCGAGGACATGCTTGCCTACACCGCCCAAAAGGTGACCGGCAGCACCAGAGTGCGCTATCTGGACAACGACATCGAGTTCGCGCCGCCCTGGAAGCGCATGACGATCCGCGAAGCCGTCAGGGTGGAGACCGGCATCGACTACATGGAATACCCGGACGCGCCAGCGCTCGAAGCGGCGATCCGCGCGTACGGCGATGAGATCGCGCCCGGTCAGACGTGGGGCAAGCTGGTCGAGCATCTGCTCGGCAAGCACGTCGAGCCGAAGCTGATCCAGCCGACGATCATCTACGACTATCCGCGCGATATTTCACCGTTCGCCAAGCGTGTGAGCTACGATGACGTTCACGTCGAGCGCTTCGAGTTCTACATCGCCGGGTTCGAGATGGGCAACGCTTTCACCGAACTGAACGACCCGCGCGACCAGGAAGCCCGCTTCCTGGACATGGCGAAGCTGTACCGCGAGGGCGATGACGACGAGACGCCGCTGGACGAAGACTACCTGCGGGCGATGCGTTACGGGATGCCCCCCAACGGCGGTTTCGGCATGGGAGTCGACCGCCTGACGATGCTGCTAACCGACCAGCGCACGATCCGCGACGTACTGCTCTACCCGCACCTGCGCGAACAAAAGTAGGCAACAAGGAATCGAACGGGCGACCTGTTGGGTCGCCCGTTTTTGTTTGCCATTCACATCCGAATTATCGGTTACGCCGCGGGCTTGTCGCTTGCGCCGTCGGCGTCTTCCGGCTCGTCCTTGTCTTCCCAACTCACGATCCAGATGCACGCCCCGGCGACCAGCACCGTCGCCACGATCAGCGCGACCCACTGCCCCGCCAGCAGCCCCACGTCGCGCGCCTCGATCACCAGCAGAATGACCATACCGAGCGCGAGCACAATCCAGGCTGCCAGACGCGGATGCACCGACGCCCAGTGAACCGGCGGTAGATTTCGCAACGTTTCCATGAGATCCTCGCTAAATCGGCTTCATCACCCGGTCGGCGCGGAGCTGCTTCATGAACGCCTGAACAGTGTGATCGGCGATCATTTCATGCGCGGCTTCTCGCCATGCGGGGAATTTTACCTCATTTAGGTTGAGGAGTTGATAGCCGGTTTTCTCGAATGCCTGAAACACACCCTGCGCGGTGTTATTTGGCAGGGCAACGAAGCACACTTCGCTCTGAAGCTCGCGCGAAGCGTCCTCGATTGCACCGATCAGCTCGCGGATGATTTCGGTGTACGGGACGTTCGGGGCGATGTAGAACTCGTCCACGCGGGTGATCAGGTTCTCGACCGTCCAGCCGAGCAAGGCGATCACCTGATCGTTCTTGCCGTAGGCGAGGTGATAGCTTTTCTGCCCGAATGCCAGCATGACATCCATACGCCCGACATGCTTGCCGGTGACCAGCGAAATGAAGCTCGCGATGGTCTCGGCGTTGCCCGGCATACCGCGCCGAACGACGATCTGAGTCTTGGGATCAACCAGATTGCGGTTGGTGGCAGCCAACTGCCCGCTGCCGGACGGCGTCGCGGGCTGGCGCGGGATCGGCGGCAGGCTGCTGGGCTGCGGCTGAGCCGCCAGTTTCATGTGAAGCTGAGTCGGCGCTTCGCCGATCTGGCGGCGAATTTGCCCCCAGGCGGTCTGCACCTGCTTCCACGTCTCCTCGACATTCTCGTCGTTTTTGATGATCACGTCGGCGAGCGCAAGCTTGTCCATCTGCGGAGGCTGGGCGAAAAGGCGCTTACGAGCGTCTTCCTCGCTCATCTTGCGCTTGTCGATCAGGCGCTTCAACTGCGTATCGAGCGAGGCATCGACCACCCAGATCGCGTCGACCATGTTCGCCAGATCGGTCTCCAGCAGCTTGATGGCTTCGACGACGACGACCGGCTGCCTGGCACGCCCGACCAGCGCCACGATTGCCTGGTTCACGACCGGATGTACGATGGTTTCGAGGACGCTTAGCGCTTCAGGCATGGCGAACACCACGCTGCCCAGCCGCGCCCGGTTGATGCGCCCTTCTTCATCCAGCAGGAAGCGCCCGAACATGTCGATCACGGGTTTGTAGGCGGGCGCGCCCGGCATCATCGCCTGATGCGACAAACCGTCGGCATCGATGGTGTACGCGCCGAGATGCTGGAGCATCTGCCGCACCACGCTCTTGCCAACCGCGATGTTCCCGGTGAGACCGATGACGTATTTGTTTTCCCAACGGCTCACTACCCGACCTCCGACGTGCTTTCCGGCGCTGATTCACAACGTGCAGTTTTATGTAGAGTAACACTAAACGCGGCGAATCAGAACAGAAAAAGATTAAGGTTACACGCAGCGAACGTCAGGGTACAGCCAACTACGGCTGAGCGGTGCTCGCGTTATCCCGCAGGGTCACCAGCGCGGCGGCATCTTCTTCATCCATCGCCGTTTCCGCCAGCTCATTGAACGCCTGCACCAGCGCCTCGCCGCCGCCACCACGCCCGTATTCGGTCACCGCCATCACCAGGCGTGTCGCGTACGAGTCGCCCTTCGTGACGGTATCGACCGGGATGATCAGCGTGATCGTCGGCGGTGTGGTGAGCATCTCTCGTCCAACCGGGTCGAGCAGTTCGACGTAGAGCCACAGCGCGTCGCCGCTGCACGCCCCCCACGCGACGACGTGATAGTCCGGGGTCGCGCGCGCCACCGCCTGATCAGTGATTCCGGCGCTGAGCAGGTCAGCGTCAAAGCCTGCGCCCTGCAGCAGGTTCGCCAGCGCCGTCCCCGGCTCGCCGGTGCAGTCCACCAGCGGCGCGACAGCGATATCGCCGCCGTCCGGCGCGACTGCCTCGGTGGCTACGGCGATCGGAATTTCGGTCGCAAGCTGCTGAATCTGGGTAGCTGCGAGCGCGGTCGAATCCGTGGCGCTCGATGTGGGTTCACCGGACTGATTACTGCCGACGATCACCACGACGACGAACACCAGCAGAACCGCCGCCGCTGCCGAAGCGAACCGCAGCAAGGCGACAGTCGCGCGCTTGCTGCCCGGCGAACCGGCGGTGTCTTGCTCGACAGGCAGGGTTTGCAGGTCGCCGAGCGGCTCGGCTGAGCCATCAATATCGTCCGCCGGCAGCAGGTCGAGCAGCGGCGCAGCGGCGGAAACTTCCGCATCCGGGAATTCATCGTCCGGGAGTTCTGCATCAAACTCGTCGTCGACCAGGTCGATTTCGGGCAGCGTAAGCGGCATCCCTGCATTGCCGCGCAGCGCTTCGCCCTCAACAGCTTCGACAACCGGCGCTTCGGCGTAGATCGCAGCCAGGTTCCAGGTGGGCACAGCAGCCGTGACTCGCTCGACAAGCTGCGTCGAAACCGAAATCTGCGCGACGATTTTCATCTCGTAGATCAGGTCGATGAAAACCCGCGTTCGCCCGCTGGTCTTCGCGCCGGGCTTCGGCTCCAGCGTGAAAATGACCGTGCGCGAATCGAAATCCGGCGGGATTTCGACGGCGGCGCGCTCGCCGGGCGCGGCGATCACGAAATCGCCGGCGATCACGCGCAGTTCCGCCGTGGCGGGCAGCCGCTTGCCGGTCTGCGGATCGACCGGGAACTGGATCGGGAAGGTGGTGGCGCGGGCATCGCCTTTGTGGATCACGTCGCCGGATGAGACGACGGCGGGCAGCTCGCCGCGCAGCCCGTCGGAATTCGGCAGCGAAATCTTCGCCCACACCTCCGTGCCGGAATCGGCTTTGGTTTCGGCGGGCATCGCCGCTTCGAGGCGGCGCGAGTCGGTCTGTGACGACGGCAGCGACAGCGGATCGCTGGTAATGGTCACGCGCCCGCTGAGCACGGCTTCAACCGATTCGACCAGATGCTCGGAAAGCGTCGCGTCCAGCCCGGCGCGCATGTCCTCGTACTGGATGTTGGCGAGGTTCCACCAGACATCGCCGCTGTACAGGATGGGAAAGATCGGCTTGCCGATCCGCTCCGCCAGCATCAGTTCGCGGGCAACCCACTGTGACGATTTCGCTTCTGGCGAAAGGATGATCATGAAGATGTTGCAGCCCGTGATGGTCGATTCGAGCGTTTCCGCCCAGTGCTGGCTGGTGGACAGGCGAATCTCGTCCATCCACACCTCGAAACCCGCTGCCTGAAGCAGCCCGCGCAAATGCCGGGCGAAGTCGATGTTGTGTTTGCTGTAGCTGATGAATATCTGCGCCATTTTTCCCCCGATCGTTTGCATTCTATCACCATTTTTCGCACGGGGCGAACGGGAAGGCTGTCACCGCCGAATCGTGACTGCCGCCCCGTGACTCCGGGGGTCAACCGTGCTACGTTGAGCGTAAGGAGGTGGCGTCATGATCGAGAATCCGCTTCGAAATCTTGAAGTATTCGAGATGGTTACGCTGGTGGGATTGGGGATATTCCTGCTGCTGACTCTGGAGCCGGTCAGCGCGCTGCGGCTGGTGTTCGCGGTTATCCTCGCCGGGGTGCTGCTCACGCTCATCGGCATCAGTCTGTTCGGCGGGCACCGCCGCCAGCACTAGGCGGTCACCGGTTCCTCGACAACCGTCGTCTGAACCGCGCGCGCCGGGTTGTCTGCCGGGAGCAGCAGCGCCAGCAAGCCAGCGACTACACCCACGACCGCCGCCATCTGAAATGCCGTTTCCAGCCCGTACCGGTCGGCGATCGCGCCGATCACCAGCACGCCAATCGCGCCCGTGCCGAAGATGTAGCCGAGCGCCGCGCCCGACGCGAACCCTTTGCCGGTCGGCATGAACTTCTGCACCAGCGCCACGAGCAGGCTGTGTGAGCCGCCGCTGAACGCGCCCGCCGCCAGCGCCAGCACGAAGCTGAACGCGCCGTCAACCATCGTCAGCCCCAAAACCGCCGGAGCCGCCAGCAGCATACTGGCGACGATCACCAGCCGGCTGCCGAGGCGGTCGCCCAGGTGACCGAACACCACGCCCATCAGTGCCCCGCCAAGCCAGTACATGCTGGTGACCAGCCCGTATTCGGTCGAACTCCAGCCGCGCAGTTGGAACAGGCGCGGCAGGAACGTCACCAGACCGGGGTTGATCGTCCCGCGCAGCAGGATCACAACCGCCAGCACCAGCAGCGGTCCGTAGCTGACCGAACGCCACACCGCGCCCGCGCTGCGCGGGTTTTTTGCCCGGTGAGCAGCCGCATTGGGGATCACCAGCGCCATGAGCACGACAGCCGGGATGGCGAACAGCCCCAGCAGAAACAGCGGCGTGACCGACCCGGCTTCGAACAGCCGCCCGGCGACGACCGGACCGAGCGAAGCCGTGAAGAGGGTATTGTGCGTCGCCGCCTGGTCGAGCAGAAACCCGACGAGCACCGGACCCAGCGAGCCACCGAACTGTCCCATGAAGAAGAACAGCGACAAGC
>JADLHH010000438.1 GCA_020848855.1 Anaerolineae bacterium
ACGACGAGCCGCCGGATTTCGACACGCCGCGCGAAGACCGGCGCGGATCGGGCTTACAGGCAGGCACGGGCGCGTCCAATTTGCGCGAGGCGGCGCTCGAAGCCTACTGTTTGCGCCTGCTGCTGCGTCAACCGGCGCTGATCTACGACGTGAACCGCAAGCTGCGCGAGCTTGCCGCCGGTAATCCGGCGCTGACGGACGGCGCATTAAGCGATCTGAGCAGTGAGGATTTCACACGAACCAGCTATCGCGCATTGATGGATCAGTTTCTGCGGGCGGTCGAGCAGGATGAACTGGAGCCGCTCGATTATCTGGGGACGACGCTCCAGAATGATTTGATCGCCGAAGTGGAGATGCTGCTCGCCGATGAGTGGGAAGATTGGCAGGTGCGACCGAAAAACAGCTTCACGACCGACTTAACTATCATCAGAAAGCAGGCGGAACGGTTCAGTGGCGTGGTTGACATGAGCGCTGAGCTGGTCGAAACGGCGCTCAAGCTGCGCAACGTGCGGCTGGAACGCGAGCGGCAGGAACTGGTCTATCTGGAGATGGACGGGGATATGCCCTACCAAACCCATATCATGTTGTCTATACTGGCGAAACGCCTGATTGATACCGAACTGAACCATCGCTCGCAATTGCTGCGGCAGTAATATCTGGATAAGGGCATGGCGAAAAAACGAACCCGGAAAGACGAACCAAACGCGACCGACGAATTCCCGAAAGCCGAGGAAGGCGAAGAGCTGAGCGGCGAATTTGAGTTCGAAGACGATATGGAAGACGCCGAGGTCGAAGGCGACTTCGATTTTGACGACGACCTGGCGCTGAAGGATGACGATATCGCCGACACCATGCTGGGCGACGACGATCTCACCGACATCGACGACGACCTGCTGCTCGGCGAAAGCGCGCGGATCGATACCTTCGCGCTCGCCGACGACCCGGTGCGGATGTACCTGAAGGACATCGGGCAGGTTCCGCTGCTGGACACCAACCGCGAAACCTGGCTGAGTGTGCAGATCGCCGCCGAGCAGATGCTCGAAGCCGAGATCGACCGGCTGAGCCAGCAGGCTGCCAGTGGGCTGCCAGACGAGCCGGAGATCATTCTGGCGGTCTACGGCGACGTAAAGCGCAACTGGGAAGAAGTCCAGACGCGCGTAAAAGCCTTCAAGGTCGAGCCGCCCAGCCTAAAAGCGATCATCGACGAAGTACAGTCGATCACCGACGACTGGGACGTGAGCGGCAGCTCCTACGTTCGCGACTACCTGCGCCAGCGCGAATGGGGGCGGGATGACCCGTGGACGGAGATGGCGCGGCGGCTGTTCGAGGTCATTCACGGCTTGTATCTGATTCCGTTCCGCGAACAGCTTTCGATCCGGCGCTACGTGATCGAGCACAAGGACGAACTGCCGAGCGAAGATCAGTTCCGCCAGTGGTTGATGGCAGACACCGACGCGCTCGAAATGCTGCAGGAGCGCTTCGGAGAAGTCGAGCGCAAGGCGGAATACGCCGCCGAAGCCCTGACCCGCGCCAACCTGCGCCTGGTCGTTAGCGTCGCCAAGCGCTACATGGGGCGCGGCATCAACTTCCTCGACCTGATTCAGGAAGGCAACATCGGCTTGCTGCGGGCGGTCGCCAAGTTCGACCACACCAAAGGCTTCAAGTTCAGCACCTACGCGACCTGGTGGATTCGGCAGGCGATCAGCCGGGCGATTGCTGACCAGGCGCGCACGATCCGCATCCCGGTGCATATGGTCGAGACGATCAACCGGCTGATGCGCGTGCAGCGCCAGCTAACGCAGGAACTCGGCGCAGAGCCGAGCGCCGAGCAGATCGCGCTGGAGATGGATTTCCTGACGCCCGACGAGACCAAAGCCATCAAGCTGATCCGGCGCGAAGGCTCGCGGATGGACCCCGGCTTGTCGCGCAAGCTGCGGCGGGCGGCGCAGAAAGTCCGCAAGATCATGCGGCTGTCCCAGGAGCCGATGAGCCTCGAAATGCCGATCGGGCAGGAAGACAACAGCCTGCTGGGCGACTTCATTGAGGACGACAAAGTGCCGGGTCCGGTCGATGCCGCCAGCCGCCAACTTCTGAAGGAGCAGATTCGCTCGGCGCTGGGTGTGCTGAGCGAGCGCGAGCGCGAAGTGCTGGAAATGCGCTTCGGCTTGCTGGACGGGCAGGATCACACGCTGGAAGAAGTGGGCAAGCACTTCGGCGTGACGCGCGAGCGCATCCGGCAGATCGAGGCGAAAGCGCTGCGCAAGCTGCGCCACCCGACGCGCAGCCGGCAGCTACGCGATTATCTGGAGATTTGAAGCAGGCGGGGCGGTCGGAAGATCGCTCCGTTTTGTTTCGGGCTGCGGCACGAAGGCGCGAAGAAATACGCTACAATGGTAGACGTGTCTGGGAGATGAGTCGAGCCGATGGCAGTCGAGAAGCAGCTTTACACAATTGAGGAGTTTAAACAGTTCGTAAGCGAACCGGAGCATTCGGATCGGCTGTTCGAGCTGATCAACGGGGAGATCACCGAGAAAATGCCGGGGACGACACGCAATTCATCGATTGCTGCCTGGATCATATTCTTCGTCCGGCTTTTTTGTCGTGAAAGGGAAATTCCCTGTTTTGTCACCGGCGAGCAGGGAACCTATAACATTCTAGGGCACGCTTTTGCGCCCGACTTCGCCTACAAGCAGACACCGACTAATGCCGAATATCCCGATCCGGTCGCACCGCTGTGGGTGGTGGAAGTGATTTCACCCAACGACAAGCCGCTCGATGTGCGTGCCAAGCGTATGATCTATCTTGCTGCTGGAATCCTGTACTGGGAACTCTACCCGGAGGATCAGAGTGTGGATGTATATGCCCCTGGTCAGTCGATGCATACTTATCGGGCTGGCGATGTCGTGGGTGTGGGTGAGTTGATCCCTGGCTTCACGCTCACTGTCTCCGAATTGTTTGAGTAGGGAGTCGTCATGACCGCGCGCTATGCCATTCACGTTCCGAAAGTAACGGAGATGTTTCTGGATGGCGAAGATGAGAGAAAGGCGCTTGAGCGAGGCAGGTATTATAGAAACGAAAACGAGTATGATGTCGTCACGGTTTTTCGCATAGAGGACGATGTCAAAACGCCAACAGCTTTTTTCTGGAATGGGCAAAAATTCATCCCGCAGACTAGCGAATGAGCGGGCGCTGTTCCAAGCCCGGCACGCGGCATTTTTCCCCCTGATCCCCTGCGCGTCTTTGCGCTAGAATTCTCCAAATGATTTAGACAATCAAGGCTGCTATGCCTCAGGAACTGACCTTCTGCCCGGTTTGCGGGCATAAGCTGATCGCCAGACAAGAAGCCGGGCGCATCCGCCAGGTGTGCGAATACTGCGGCTACATTCATTACGTCAACCCCGTGCCGGCGGTCGGCATCGTCATCGAGATGGACGATGGCGTGGTGCTGATCCAGCGCAAACACCCGCCGCATCAGGGACGTTGGGCGCTGCCGAGCGGCTATATCGAAGCCGACGAGAGCGCCGAAGAAGCCGCCATCCGCGAAGCCGAGGAAGAGACCGGGCTGAAAGTCGAGATCATCGAGCTGGCGGGCGTCAATTCCTTCCCGGAAGGACCGCCGCTCAGCGGGATTATGATCTTCTTCCGCGCGCGTCCGGTCGGTGGCGAACTGCGGGCGGGCGACGACGCCGAAGCTGCCCGCGTCTTTCCGCTCGATCAAGTTCCGCTGCTGCCGTTCCGCACCCACCGCGAGATGATGGCACAGTGGCTGGCGCATCACGCCGAGCCGGAGAACGGGTCGCGCCCGCCGCAGCCGGGGGAATTCATCATTCGCTCGGCGGAAGCTGCCGACGCCAACGAGATCATGGCGCTGCTGCACCTGATTCCGGCGAACCGCAAACTGGTGCGTGATGAATGGCGTGCTGTTTACCAGCGCTTCCGCGAAGCGGATGGCGTCGAGGTGATCGTCGCCGTCGACCCACAAACGCCGCCGATCATCGCCGGGTTCGTGGCGCTCTCGGTGGTACGCGGGCTGACCGAAGGGCGCGGCTTGATCAACGACATCGCCGTGCTGCCCACCTACCAGCGGCGCGGCGTCGGCACGGCGCTGCTCGAAGCGGTGATGAAGCGCGCCGAGCGGCTGAACCTGCATCATCTGATGATCAACGTCGAGCGCGCCGACGACCGGGCGAAAGCGTTCTACGAGGCGCTCGGCTTTGCCAGCGGCGACATCCTGCATCTGAGGCTGCGCTAGTCGTTTTACGCTGATTTTAACCCCTCGATAATATGCCTCTGCCCGATTACGGTTTATAGTAGGCGGGTACGGACGGTCGCCGACCGTTTCGCCCGGTGTGTCAGGGAGAAAAGCCATGCGCCATCTTCGATTGTTTTGTTCCGTATTCCTGCTGATCGCGCTGCGGCTCGCGGTCGCTGCTGCGCCGGTGGCGACCAGCGACCTGTGCGCCGCGACCGATACGCTGGTCGGCGCGATACAGGGGGGCGGCGAGCGCTTCGCGCTGGGCGGCACGCTGACCATCGAAGGGATTGTGACTGCCGACTTCGAGGATGATGGCGACGACCGCACCTACGATCTGCGCGGCTTTTTCGTGCAGGACGCGGGCGACGGCGACTCGGCGACATCGGACGGCATGTTCGTGCTGACCGGAGAGCCGCAAAGCTACGTCGCGGTCGGCGACCGTGTGCAGGTCATCGGGGTAGTCGGCGAATCGTCGCCGCGCGGTGCATCCGAGACGCGGCTGAAAACCAATGGCGCAGGTATCGCCGTGTGCAGCACCGATAATCCGCTGCCCGCGCCTGTCGAGATCACGCTGCCGTTCGCCAGCACCGCAGCGCGCGAGCAGTACGAGGGAATGCTGGTCACGTTTCCCCAGCCGCTAACAGTAACGGAAATGTACCTGCTGGGGCGGCACGGCGAACTGCTGCTCTCCGGCGGCGGGCGGCTGCCGCAGCCGACCAACGTCGCGCTGCCCGGCGCGCCGGCGCAGACGGTGCTGGCTGCCAACGAACTCAACCAGATCATCCTGGACGATTCCAATCTGACCGAAGACCCTGACCCGATCGCTTTCCCGCCGCCGGAACTCGCGGCGGCGAACACCGTGCGCGGCGGCTATCTCGTCTCCGGCGTGACCGGCGTGCTGACTGAATCGCCAGGGCGCGTGACGAACAGCGGCAGCACAACCATCGCCTTCCGCGTGCGCGTGA
>JADLHH010000439.1 GCA_020848855.1 Anaerolineae bacterium
CCTCGGCGGCGGGCTGGTAGGCGTTCTGTTCCAAGCCCGCCTGATGGCGCACATGTTCGATCAGCGCGCCGCTGCGCAGCGCGACCGCCGCCTGATCGGCAAAAGCCTGCAGGTTATCGGCGTCGGTTTCGTTGAAGCGGTTCGGCTTGCTGCTGTCGACGTTGAGGAAGCCGATTACTTTGTTGCCGACGCGGATGGGCGCGGCGACGTAAGACTTGCGCCAGCTTCCGTTGAGATCGAAATCCACCCAGCCGTCGTAATGGTCGGTGTTGGCGATGGACAGCGCGCGGTTGTTTTCGATCATCCAGCGCAGGGCGGGCGTCTTGTACACGTCCATGCGAGCGCGGTCGAGCGCTGCCAGCTTGCCGTTGGCATAGCCGCGCGCCCGTTCAATGCGGGCGATGCCATCTTCGATCAGCATGATATTCGCGGCTTCGCTCGGCAGCACCTGATTGACCTGTTCGAGGATGCGGTCGAGCATTTCGTTCTGGTCGAGCGATTCGGCGAGCGCTGCCGCCGTGTTGCGGAGTGCTTCGGCGAGCGCGGGCGGCGCGGACTCGCGGCTGGACGCCTTCGTCACGTCGACGATCACCAGAAACAGCAGCGTCTTGCCGCCGTAGTCGATGGGGTTGGAGAAGATTTTCACGTCGCGGAGCTGCCCGGACGCCGTGCGATGGCGGAAGTTGAACAGCGTCGTCTCGACAATATTCGTGCCGGTCGGCACGTCGAGGTCGATGATCAGCTTGCCCCGGAATACGTCGCGCGAATAACCGTAGAACGAACAGGCTGCCGGGTTGGCGTCGACGATCTGCCCGTTCTGCGGGTTGACGATCAACTGGATGGCGCGGTTGCGCTCGAAGGTCTGCTGCCAGCGGCGGTCGTAGGAGCGGGCGCGCTCCTCGAAGGTGTGGGCTTCGGCGAAGGTGAGCACACGGTGGCAGAAGATCGTCGGGTTGACGGGCTTGAGCAGCACGTCATACGCACCCATACGATAGGCGCGCTCGATATCGTCATCGTTATTGGGCACGAGCATGAGAATCGCAACGCGTCCGCCTTCGTTCAGACGAGCGCACAGCGTATAGGCATCGCCGCCGGGCAGGTCGGAATCGATCACGACCAGGTCGGGTTTCATGCGGCTGTATTCAATTAGGAACGGGCGCGCGTCGCGGGTTTCTACAACCCGGTACCCTTCCAGTGAGAGGATGGGAGCGAGCGCCGGTTCACGATCCCCCTGCGCGATCAGAATTGACGCGCGCGGTTCATCCATGTGACGCTGCCTCTGCGAATGACGACAGTGATTAGTCTTGCACGTCCGAATAAATCTACCAAATAAGAGTTGCTAACTCGTTAAGATAAGCATTGTCTTTCGTATATAAAAGTAACCCCTTATGAGGCGTTCGTCACCTTACAGTGTTGTTATAGTCCATATTGGGGTCTTGACTGCGTGGCTGCTCCGCTCAAACGCGCCGGATAGGTGACATATTATGTCACAATTCAGTTGTCTGTCACCACGCTCGCGCACGACCAGTCGAGGGATATGTAAGCCAACAAAACGACAGCGGCGTCATGCCGGACGCTAAGACGCCGCTGCTATAAGCTTAAGTGTGGGTTGTCGGCAGGCGTTACGGCTCAGCCGTGAACGGGATGCCCTGTTCCGCCGGCTCGGCGTGGTCGAGCCGACCATGCCGGTGCAGGAACCGCCCTATTCGTTCGAGCGCGATCTCGATGTTCTCGTAGGTGTTGGTGTAGCTGGCGCGGACGAAGCCCGCCCCGCTGGCGCCGAACGCGCTGCCCGGCACGACGGCGACCCGTTCTTCGTGCAGGAGCGTCTCGCAGAATTCCTCGTCCGTCATCCCGCTGACGGCGATGCTGGGGAAGGCGTAGAACGCGCCGCGCGGCTCGAAACAGGTCATGCCGATGTCGTTGAAGCCGTCCACGATCAGCCGGCGGCGGCGCTCGTATTCGCCGCGCATGTATTCCACGTCGGCTTCGCCGTTGACCAGGGCTTCGACCGCCGCGACCTGCCCCATCGTCGGGGCGCACATGATGAGGTACTGGTGCAGCTTGCGCATCGCCGCCATCAGTTCGCGCGGGGCGGTGGCATAGCCGATACGCCAGCCGGTCATGGCGAACGACTTGCTCACGCCGCTGAGGATAATCGTGCGCTCGTACATGCCCGGCAGCGACGCGAAGCAGATGTGCTCGACGCTGTAGACCAGGCGCTCGTAAATCTCGTCGGAGATCACCAGCAGGTCGTGCTTTTCGGCGACGGCGGCGATTTCGAGCATGTGCTCGCGGCTGAGGATCGCGCCGGTGGGGTTGTTCGGGTAGCTGATCAGGATTGATTTGGTGCGCGGCGTGACGGCAGCCTCGAGGTCCGCGCCGGTGACCTGAAACTCGTTTTCGACGAACGCATCGACGATCACCGGGATACCACCCGCCATCTCGACGGCGGCGGCGTTGGCGACGAAGCATGGCTGCACCACCAGCACCTCGTCACCGGGGTCGAGGATGGCTCTCAGCGCCAGGAACATTGCCTCGCTGACGCCAACCGTCACCAGCACCTGATCATCAGGATTGTAGTACAGGTTGTACAGGCGCTCGATATAGCTGGAGACCGCCCGCCGCAGCTCGATGGTGCCGGAGTTCGAGGTGTAGCCCGTCATCCCCTGATGCAGCGAGTCGATGCCCTTTTCCATGATGTGGGCGGGGGTGACGAAGTTCGGCTCGCCGATGCCGAGGGTGATCACATCCTGCATGGTCGCGGCGATGTCAAAATACCGGCGGATGCCGGAAGGGCGCATATTCTGAACGGTCTGAGAAACAAAAGTCCGCATGAGTGAACTCTATCCTGATGCAAAGCAGCGCATGTTCCATCATTATCTACGAATGAGAGGCGATGTGGTAGACCATGTCTCACTAATTTCCCCATGACTTCTGATACAGACTGTCGGAAAGGCGAACGGTGGTAGAATGGAAAGCGTTCGGTCGGCAGGCGCGGAGTGGACGGAATGCAGGACAACACGCTGGTGATTCTGGGGCTGGTGGGGCTGGCGCTGGTCTGCGCGGGGTTGTTCCTGTTCGTCGGGCTGACGCTGTTCCGCGTGACCGGATACCGACTGCTCGGCTTCTTCTCGCTGCTCGCCCGCGACGCCGACGAAGCCGTGCCGCCATCATATCCGCCGTCGTCCGTCCCCGACCTGCGCGCCATCGCCGAGGCGCAGGATTTCGACAGCGCGCTGGCGCGGCACGGCGCTGCGCCGGTTCAATCGTCGCCGGTCGACGCCGCCTCCCCGTTCAGCCCAACCCCGACGCCGAGGCTCGACTCGCGCCGCCCGTCGCACTCGGAAGTTCGCCGCGACGACGAGGACGACGATCTGTTCGGCGGGCTGCTGGAAGACGATCAAATCCCGTAAGACGAGGAACGCGGCACTTACGGCGTGGGCAGCCCTTTGCCGCCGACCGGGATGACTTCGAACCCGCCGCCCGCCTCGGCAATCAACGGACGCGCCGCCGCGATGATGGCGCGCACCGCCGCGTTTTGCAGCGACGCCTGATGCGCCTCGCGGCTGTCCCACACTTCGGTGATCCAGACGGTATCCGGGTCGTCGACCGCCTTGCTGATGACGTAAAGCTGACAGCCCGCCATTTCGGTTTCGGCGCCAGATGCCTGCAGCAGATATGCGATCAGCGCGTCGCGCTGCCCCGGCTGCGCCTTCAGTTTGCCGAACATGCCAAACAACGCCCCGCTCCTTTCGCGCGGCTGCCAACCGGCGCGTCGTTCAGGCGAACGAAATCACCTGAAACTCCGGTCGATCCGCGCGGGCAAATATCAGATCGAACTGCCACAACGCCTGATCGCGCTCGCGGTGCAGCGGCTCGATGAGGTCGATGGGGCGAAAGCCGCGCGCTTCCAGAAAGCTGCACATTTCGTGAAAACGCAGGCTGCCGGGGCGCAGCGTGAAATTGTACGTCTCGATCACCAGCAGGTTGGTGTGCTGCAAAGTCGCCTGCGCGCCTTCCAGAATCGCCACCTCGTAGCCATGCGTATCGAGCTTGATCAGGAAAGGCGGCTCCAGCCGGCGCTGCGCCACCTGCGCGTCGATGGTCGTGACCGGGACGCGCGTGTAGCCTTCGACGGGTGTGGCAGAAGCGACCCCGCCCAGCGGCTCGCGCACGTCGAAAAAGACCTCTCCAACGTGGTCACCGGCAGCTTCCAGAATGTAGTCCGCCGAGGCGTGACGCTGCCTGAACTGCTTCAGCCCCGGCTCGTGTATATCGTTGGCTTCGATGAGGAAGTAGAAGGCGTCAGGGTAGAACGGATGGATTCGTTCGCTCCAGCGACCATCCGACGCGCCCACGTCGATGACCGTGCGAACGGCGACCGGGCGGCTGGCGAAGCGCGAGAACGCCGCGCGCAGCGACGTATTACTGCTGTTCGGCATCAACTGATAGCCAAAGCGCATGAGCACGCCGTTCACGGCGCGTTCGACAATCGTGCGTGTGGACACCTTCCCCCCTCAATCTGGGCGTGGGCAGATTATAGGCACGGAAGGCGCACAGTAGCAATCCTCAGCAATGCGGCGGGGCGGCTACAACAGGCATTTCGCCACCTCGCGGGCGACCGTCTCGCGCAGCTCCAGTCGCTGCTCGACATCGTAGGGCACGCTGTAGGCGGGCTGAGCGGGTGGCGTGTTGTCGTCGCGGTAGTAGAGGTCGTAGCTCTTGCGGATCAGCTTGTGATAGGCGTCGGCGTCGTAGAACGGCGGGGTGAACGGCAGCAGCTTTTTGCCGACGGCGATCATCACTTTGTCGCCGCGCTCCGTCACCCACACGCCGACCAGCCGCAGCGACTTGTAGCCGTGATACCCGGCAGGGCGCAGCCATACGACCACACCCATGCTGGGGGCTGCGCTGCGGATCACCTTGGGACCGTAGCACAGCGGCGTGCGGCTGCGCAGCCCTTCCATCATATCCATGACGTTCAGATCGTCGAGAATATGCGCCAGCGGGTCGGTCTGCTGGGCAACCTGATAGGCGCGCCGCCGCTGGATGATCTCGTTGAGCAGGTCGTCGTTTCGCCTGGGCATGGTCGCCATCCTGTTGAACGATCTACCCCTGTATTAAAGCGCCAAGCCGCGCCCGGTGCAAAGCCACACGAGCGCCAACATTCCATAGGGGCAGCCCCATGTATCTGCCCAAAGGCGAGGCTGTCCAGAATCAAAAGGGGGCACACGTTGGCAACCTGAAGTTGCACGTGTGCCCCTGCGAAACATTTCCCTGCGGACTGGCTTATTCGCCGTTGGCGGTGATTTCGACCGTCGGCGCAGCGTAGTCCGCGCCCATCACGTCAAGATCGGACATATCGGCTTGCAGACTGTCGAGCGCCGCCTGCGCCAGATCGTTACGATAGCTCACGCCCTCGCCCTCGGCAGCCGTCTGGATCACGCCGTAGTCGAGCGCGATCTGCGCGGTGGTGGCGAAGGCGTCGGCGTCGGTGATGCCGATGCCGTTCGCCGACGGCCAGATCAGCTTGTTGATTTCGTTCATCTGCCACGCCTGATGCCCTTCACCGAGCGTCGGACCGGCTTCGAGGACGTAGCCCACGCAGTCAGCCGGGTTGTCGCGGCAGGCGATCCAGCCCCGGAAGGATGCGCGCAGGAACTTGATGGCGATCTCTTCGTTGCCTTCTTCCGCCAGCCAGCCAGCGTTGGAGAAGATCAGGTCTTCGAGCATCGCCGTGCCGTCTTCGTTGAAGTCGAGGACGTTGACATCGTCAAATGTGTAGACCGGGAACGCGCCATCCGCGCCGACCGTCTCGAAGACCTGCGCCATTTCGTTGTAGGTCATGGCGGAAGCGGCGTCGATTTCGTGGTTCAGGAAGGCGTTCATGTCGAAGTTCTGCTGGGCGATGGTCACGTCATCCGGGTTTTCCGGGTCGATTCCGGCTTTGGTCAGCGCGGCGAAAGTGGGGAACTGGTTACCGCAGCACCACACGCCGACGACCTTGCCCGCCAGTTGATCGAAGCTGGTCAGCCCGCTGTCTTTCCAGGTGATCTGGCGCATACCGGAGCGCTGGAAGACCTGGGCGATGCTGACCACGTCCTGCCCGGTGTCACGGGTTGCCAGCAGATTGCCCATCCAGTCGATGCCGAACTGCGCTTCGCCGGACGCGACCAACTGCTGCGGGTTGATGTCCGTGCCCGCCGCGACGATGGTAGCATCCAGACCCTCTTCTTCGTAGTAGCCGAGCGCCGCCGCCGCGTAGTAGCCGGCGAACTGCGCCTGCGGAACCCATTTCAGCACCACGCTCACCGGGGTGAGGTCTTGCGCTCCCGCCATCGGCACCAGCGCCAGGAGCAGTAGAGCAATCGCAAACACCATGACCTTACGCATACAGCCTCCTCTAAAAGAACGATAGTTGAACTAAGTACCGAGTACTGAGTGCTGAGTAAAACAGTTAAAAGTTAAAGGTAAGGACAGTTAAAAGCCGACACGGGTCGTTGAACTTTTAACTTCAGTTACTTTTAACTGTTTTTTCTCAGTATTCAGCACTCAGCACTGGCTTTCCGATCATTTCTCGCGGAACGAGATGTGCCACGACATCATGGCTCGTTCCACGGCAGAAACCACCATGTAGAAGATGATCCCGTACAGCGCCGCCACGAAGATTGCCGACCACGCTTCCGGGTATTTGAACAGCCCGGCGTCGTCGCGGATGCGGAAGCCCAAGCCCGCCGTCGAGCCGCCGAAGTATTCGCTGACAATCGCCGCGATCATCGCCAGCGTTGTGCCGACCTTGAGCGCCGAGAAGATGAACGGCAGCGCGCTCGGCAGGCGCAGCTTGGTGAAGGTATCCCACTGGCTCGCCGCGTAGGATTTCATCAATTCCAGCGACAGCGAATCGACCGATGTCAAGCCGCGCACGGTGCTGATCATCGACGGGAAGTAGCCCGACACGGCGACGATAGCGATCTTGCTCGCCGGGTTGAGCGCGCCGAACCAGTTGTTGAAAATCGGTGCGAGCGCCAGTATCGGCACGGCGTTGACGGCAATCGACACCGGCAGCAGCGCTTTGCTGAAGCTGGTGAAGCGCGACGAGATCATGCCCGTGAGGATGCCCAAGCCACAGCCGATCACGTAGCCCCAGAAGGCGTTCTGGAACGTCACCCACCCGGCGGAGAGCAGGCGGGGATAGTTATCGAGCAGCGCCGAGCCAATCACGCTCGGCTTGGGCAGCAGGAATTCCTGAATGCGCAGCACCTCGATCAGCACTTCCCACAGCACCAGCACCAGCACGCCGACGACCAGCGCCGCGCCCTGACGATGCATAGCACGCCGGTAGACCGCGCCGCGCGCCCAGGGTTCCCACAGGATGACCACGCCCAGCAGCGCCAGATACTCCAGCGCCGTTGGCAGCGCCAGCGCCTGTTCGAGCAGGGCGGTCGGCGTGTCGGCGTTCAGCCGCTGCGTGAACAATTCCCGCGGCGCGCCCACCAGCGCCCCGGACACATTGAAGCCGAGCAGAATTGCCAGCACCATATACAGCGTATACGCGCCCAGCACAACTGCAGCCCCCAATTGGATGGGGTTCAGCCGGCGGCGGTGAATGTTGATCAGCGAGACAGCGCACGCCACCAGCCC
>JADLHH010000440.1 GCA_020848855.1 Anaerolineae bacterium
ACCGACCATTACGACGGCTGGGTGGATTTCGATCTCAACGGAAGCTGGCGCAAGTCGTATGTCGCCGCGCCCATCCGCGTCGGTAACAAAGTGATCGGCTTCCTCAACGTTGACAGCAGCAAGCCGAACCGATTCAACGAAGCCGACGCCGATAACCTGCAGGCTTTTGCCGACCAGGCGGCGGTCGCGCTGCGCAGCGGCGCGCTGATCGAACATGTGCGCCATCAGGCGGGCTTGGAACAGAACGCCTACCAGCCCGCCGCCGAGGTCGAATATGAGCGCGCCCAGATGCGCGCCATCATCGACGCCATGACCGAAGGCGTCGCCTACACCGAATACATCAATGGCGAATACCACACCCGCTACATCAATCACGCGCTGGAAGCCATCTCCGGCTATTCGGCGGATGACTGGGATCACTACTCGCTCAACCTGCTGCGCCCCAAAGGCATGACCGACGAAGCCTTCGGGCGTATGTTGAACGGCGCAGGCGCGGAGTTGAATACCAGGGGCTACTGGCGGTATGATGTGCGCCTCTGCCGCAAGGACGGCACCGAGTACGACGCGCTGACCATCACCTCGCGCGTTGAATGTCGAGACCCGGACATGGTCTGCCTGGTGACGGTCATCCGCGACGTGAGCAAAGAGAAGCTGCTCCAGCAGCAGAAAGAGCATTTCGTCTCGTATGCCTCGCACGAACTGCGCACGCCCATCACCAACCTCAAGACGCGGCTGTACCTGCTCCGCAACCAGCCGGAGCGACTCGACGAGCATCTGGTGGTGCTGGAATACGTCACCGACCGCATGAAGCGGCTGGTCGAAGACCTGCTCGACATCTCGCGCTTCGAGCGCGGCGTCATCAAGCTCAATTTCCGCGATATCGTGCTGCAGGACGTGATCGGCAAGCTCGTGCGGGTGCAGATGCCCGAAGCCGAAAGCAAGCGGCTCCTGCTGCGCTGCGAACTGCCGGATAAGCCGATTCACGTCGATGCCGACCCGGAGCGGCTGGCGCAGGTGATCATCAACCTGCTCACCAACGCGATCAACTACACACCCAGCGGCGGCGAGATCGTCCTCAAGCTGTCCCACTTCCGCGACGTGACCGGCGACCTCGCGCTGGTCGAAATCCAGGATACCGGCATCGGCATCAACGAAGAACACCTGCCCCACATCTTCCAGCCGTTCTACCGCATCGCCAGCGAGGTTGAAGGTTCCGGGCTGGGCTTGAGCATCAGCAAAGAGATTATCGAACTGCACGGCGGCGAAATTGACGTTTCCAGCCAGCCGGGGGTGGGCACGACCTTCTGTTTCTGGCTGCCCATGCTGCTCAACAAGGTGGGAGATTTTCGTGTCACTGGAGCGCGCTGAAGCATTTCTGCGCGCTGGGGAGCTGGACGAAGCGCTCGCCGCGCTGGACGAACACCTTCAGACGCACGCTGACGATGCCGACGTCCAGCGTCTGCGCATCGACGTGTTGATCCGCCTGCCGGGAAAAATCCAGGCGGCGCTCGAAGCCCTCAATGCCCTGCCCGAACACACAATCGACGACTATGTCGCTCGCTACGGGGCGCTGCTGGCGCTGCGCCTGCCCGGAGTGGATGATATTCTGATTCAGGCGTACTGGCGCTTTCCCGCGCAGCCTGCCCTCGCCGAACTTGCGCTGGACGTGCTGCGCCGGCGCGGCGCGAGCGATCAGGCGCTCGAACTGCTCGCCGACCTGCCCAAAACACCCCACTGGCTGGCGTGGAGCGGCGAATTCTACGCGCTTAAGGGCGATTACCGTGTGGCGGCGGAACATTTCTGCTCGGCGCTCGACGCGCTGGGTGAGAATAAAGACCCGCTGGTTCAGCTTCAGCGGGCGACGCTGCTGCTCCGGCGCGCCGACGCCTATCACCGCCTGAAGCAGTACGCCGCCGCCGAAGCCGACTATCTGGCTGCCGAAGCAATCGTCCCCGACGACCCGATGATCGCGTTCAACCGGGGCTTGCTGATCTACGAGCAGGGCAATCTGCGCCGGGCGCTGCCGCCGTGCCGCGACGCGCTCGACCACGCGCCGGACGCGCTGCGCGACCTCATGCGCCACACCCTGCTCGACGAGCCGCGCTACCGCACGCTGGCGCAGGCGCTGTTGGGGTGACTCCCGGCGCTGCTCTGGGTATCAGATGCCGCACGTGCTACAATTTTGAGCAAGTTGTTATCATGGTATCTTGAAAATCAGGACATTCTATGAGCGAGCCGAAACAAGTTTCGGACTGGACGCCGATTGTCGGCTTGGAAATTCACGCCGAACTGATGACCAAGAGCAAGATGTTCAGCGCCTGCCCGGTGGTGGACAGCGTGACCGCCCCACCCAACACTGCCGTCGACGCTGTGTCGATGGGGCTGCCGGGCACGCTGCCGGTCATCAACCAGACGGCGGTCGAGATGGCGATGATGGTCGGCTTGGCGCTCCACTGCGAAATCCCGCCGGTCAACCAGTTCGCGCGTAAAAGCTACTTCTACCCCGACCTGCCCAAAGGCTACCAGATCAGCCAGTACGACCGCCCGATTTGCATCAACGGCTACCTCGATGTGGAGCTTGCCGACGGCACGACCGAGCGCATCCGCGTGCGCCGGGCGCATCTCGAAGAAGACACCGGCAAGTCGATCCACGTGGGGAATGCCAGCCTGATCGACCTGAACCGCGCCGGCGTGCCGCTGCTGGAAATCGTCACCGAGCCGGATATCCACAGCGCCGAAGCCGCCGAAGCCTTCGCGCGCAAGCTGCGCGCCATTCTGCAGTATCTTGGCGTCAACAACGGCGACATGTCCAAAGGCGTGATGCGCGTCGAGCCGAACATCAGCGTGCAGCATAAGGACGACAACGGCTACCGCACGCGCACCGAAGTCAAAAACCTGAACAGCATCCGCAGCCTGTATCGCTCTATCGAATACGAAGTCGAGCGCCAGATCAAGGCGTGGGAGAACCACACCGGCGTCCGGCAGGCGACGATGGGCTGGGATGAGGTCAGGCAGCGCACGGTCGTGCAGCGCTACAAAGAGAGCGCCGACGAGTATCGCTACTTCCCCGAACCCGACCTGCCGATCCTCGAACTGAGCCGCGAATGGGTCGAAGCCGTTCGTGCCCGGCTGCCGGAGCTGCCCGACGCCAGGCGCGACCGCTTCGTCGGTATGGGCTTGAGCGCCTACGATGCATCGGTGCTGGTGGCGGATCAAGCCGTCGCCGACTACTACGAGGGAGTGCTGGCGGCGGGCGCGAATCCCAAGTCGGCGGCGAACTGGATTGTCGGCAACCTGTTCAGCCTGACCAACCGCGACGGCGTCGAGCGCGAGAGCGTCGGCGAGCGCGTCTCGGCGGCGAACATGGGCGCGCTGGTCAAGCTGGTCGACGACGGCAGGGTCAACAAGGCGACCGGCGTCGAAATTCTCGCCGAGATGTGGGAAACGGGCAGCGACCCCGACCGCATCGTTCAGGCGAAAGGCTTGGCGCAGATTTCGGACACGTCGGCAGTCGAAGCGGCGGTCGAGAAAGTCCTCGCCGAAAACGAGGCGTGGGTGCAGGATTACCTCGGCGGCAAGGACAAGCTGTTCGGTCCGCTGATGGGCAAGGCGATGGCGGAACTCAAGGGCAAGGGCAACCCGGCGGTCGTCAAGGACGTGCTGGCGAAGCTGCTGGAAGCGCGGCGGGGGTAATCCCCGGAAAGGGAGCTATATTGGACACGACACGTCGTGTCCAATATCTCCCATATTTCATTATTCCCGCCCGAAATTCGCTTTAGAAATTTTGTTCTGTATTTTCCCACATTATGTGGTATAATTCAGGACGCAACAGTGCAAGGAATCCTACGAGAATAGACTGATCGAAGGGGACGGCAATGGCGGGTTATCAGCAGGTCATCATTGTGGGCAACTTAGGGCGCGACCCCGAAATGCGCTATCTGCAATCGGGCGTGCCGGTGTGCAATTTCACAGTCGCGGTCAACCAGGTGACGGGCAACGCCGAAAACCGCACCGAAAAGACCGTCTGGTTCCGGGTTGCCGCCTGGCGTGAACTGGGCGAGCGCTGCTCGCAGTATCTCGCTAAAGGGCGGCAGGTGATGGTCATCGGCACGGTCGATGCCCGCGCCTACACCGATAACAGCGGGCAGCCCCAGGCGACGCTTGAACTGACGGCGCGCGACGTGCGCTTCCTCGGCTCACGCGAAGACGGTGGTGGTCAGGGCGGTCAGGGCAGCTACGAAGACTACGGCGCGTCGTCCAGCAGCAACGTCGACGACATCCCGTTCTAGTCGGCGGCTGCGGCGGCTGGTTAAACGGGTCTGTGCAGGGGCACGGCGTCGCCGTGCCTTTTGCTTTTCAGATTGAGGCGTGTCATGTGCTGGCGGTATAATGCGGGGACAATTGCGAAAGGATTTGTATGTCTCAGCAGCCAGCCAACAACCGCCAGGTGCGCCTGGAAATCCCCGCGAACCTCAGCGCGAGCTACGCCAACGCCGTCATCGTCAGCCAGACGACCAGCGAGATCGTGCTCGACTTCCTGCAGATCATGCCCAACGATCCGCGTGCTCGCGTGCAGAACCGCGTCGTCATGACGCCGACCAACGCCAAGCTGTTCCTGAAGGCGCTGGAGACTAACCTCGCCCGCTACGAGGAGAAGCACGGCGAAATCGTCGTTCCGCCACACCCCACCTCGCTGGCGGATCAGTTGTTTGGGGCGGTTAAGCCCGAAGGTGAGCCATCCGATGAGTGACCTCAACGAAATTTCCGCCAGCATCCGCAGCGCGTTCGTCGCCAAGAACAGCGCCCGCGACACCGCCATCTCCGCCTCGCGCGAACTCATCCGTCACTGCTCGGAAGCGATCCGCGCCATCCACCGCCGCGAATGGGACAGCGCCGAAGCGAAGCTCGCCGTCGCCCAGCAGGCGGCGGACGACCTGCGGGCGGTCGTCGCTGATTATTCCGATCTCGCGCACAGCGGCTACACGACTGACGCGCTCAAGGAAGTGGTCGAAGCCTTCGCCACCTATGCCATCATCCGCGACCGCCCGCTGCCGACGCCGGAGTCGCTTCAGGTGGAAGGCAGCGTCTACCTGAACGGGCTGGCGGAAGCCGCGACCGAACTGCGCCGCTTCATCCTCGACATCCTGCGCCGACCGGACGGCGACAGCCCGGAAGCCAGCGCTGAAGCTGAGCACCTGCTCGACTGGATGGACGCCATCTACGACGAACTGGTGACGTTCGACTTCCCCGACGCGATCACCGGCGACCTGCGCCGCCGCACCGACGTGGTACGCGGGGTGCTGGAACGCACGCGCGGCGACTTCACGACGACGCTTCAGCAGCAGCGCTTACAGTCCGCGCTCAAGCGCTTCGAGGCGCGCACGCTGAGCGATTCATAACCTGAACGCGTTGCCCAACGTCAATTTAGCGTTAGGATTCACGAGATGTCCCTTTACATCCACGAAACCGGTACCCGTGACGCGCCGGCGTTGGTTTTTCTGCACGGTATCGGCGCCAGCGGCTGGATGTGGGGCAGACAAATCGCCGCCTTCACCGATTACCGCTGCCTCACGGTCGATCTGCCCGGTCACGGCAAAAGCAACCATATCCCCTGGGTGTCGCTTGCCGATACCGCCGACCAGGTCGCCGGGATGATCCGGCAGTATGCCGCGAACGGGCGCGCGCATGTTGTCGGGCTGTCGCTCGGCGGCTATCTGGGGTTAATGCTGCTCGAACACCACCCCGACGCGCTCGATCACGTCGTCATCAGTGGAGTTACGGCTGCGCCGATGCCCAACCGGATTTTCCTGAAGCCGCAGCTCGGCTTGTTGTCGGTTCTGTTTAAGCAGCGCTGGTTTGTCAACATGCAGGCGAAAGCGCTGCCGCTGACACCGGAAGAGCGGCAGGCTTTCACCGAAAACCTGCTGGCGACCTCGATGCCGGCTTACCGCCGCATTTACGAAGAAGCCGCCGATTTCGCCGTGTCGCCCGCGCTTCGTGAAATCCGTGTTCCGACGCTGATCACGGCGGGCGGCAGCGAAGTGGACATCATCACCCGCGCCGTTGGGGTCATCGCCGACATCCTGCCCAACGCGGAAGGGCGGCTTGCGCCCGGTGTCGGGCATGGCTGGAATGTCGAAGCGCCGCGCCTGTTCAACGCCATGATCCGGGCATGGATCACCGACGCGCCGCTGCCCCCGGAGTTGCAGGCGGTGAGCGGTCATTAACGATACGTCGAACTGGAATCAACCGTCAGGACGCCAGGTGCGACCTTCGGTTCGCCTACACCAAGGTGAAGATACGGGCGAGGCAGCGGCTCGCCTCTGCAAGTGCGGGGCAGACACACGGGTCTGCCCCTACAACACCCGTCGATTTTCGCGTGGCTGTCCACCAGAAACCGATCAGATGATGCTTTCTCTTGGCGTCTTGGCGGTTCAATAAGGGAGTGGGGAATTGCGAGGTGATGCCACTATTCCCCCTCACCCCCGCCCCTCTCCCACGCAAGCGGGGAGAGGGGAGAAAACAACAGTCTGGCGATGCCAAGCTCCTACCGATGTATCCCTGAACTTCCCCACTGCCTTCAATAATTTGCCCTTGCTCTCCATGCCCCCATCCACTAAAATACTCCTCGACTTTGCCGCAGACAGCAGGCGGCGGCTCAATCAGACGATTGAGTTTGCCTTAATCTCCTGCCGAGGTGAGGGGATACGACCATTGCCAATGGACGACCCTTGCTGCTTGCGGGGTCGTTTCGTTTTTCAGTCGAAAGCGAAAAGGTAAAGTTAAAAAGCGGGTCCACTTTTAACTTTCTCCTTTCAACTTTCCACTTTTTCGAAAGGGGGTACGGCGCTTGGCAATTTCACGAGAGCGCAAAGAAGAACTCGTCGCCGTCTACAGCGATCTGCTGGCGAATACCGATGGCTTCATCGTCACCGAGTATCGCGGGCTGAACGCTGACAAGCTGGACGACCTGCGCAACCGTCTGCGCGAGGCTTCCGGCATTTACGCGGTGACCAAGAATACCCTGTTCGCGATTGCCCTGCGCGAAAGCGGCTGGACGGTTCCGTCCGACCTGCTGGTCGGGCAGACGGCGGTCGTCTTCGGCGGCAGCAACATGCCCGGCGTGGCGAAAGTCGTGCAGGGATTCCAAAAGGACAACGCCGAGTTGTTCGTGGTCAAGGGTGGCGTGCTGGCGGGCAATGCCTTCAAGGCGACTGACCTCGAAGCCATCGCCAACCTGCCGACGCTGGACGAAATCCATGCCCAGCTCGCCGGTCTCATCGTGCAGCCTGCTGCCATGCTGGCGGGTCTGCTCAATTCGGCGACCTCGCAGGTCGTCAACGTGCTGCAGGCTTACCTGCAGGAAAAAGAAAACGCCGCCTAGCCTGCTTTGGCAAGCCCGGCTGCCTGTCCGAATACTCGTATCTAGTCAATAGCGAAGGAAACGAATCTCATGGCTGATTTGAACAAGCTGGTCGAAGAGCTGAGCGCCCTGACCATCCTCGAAGCGTCCGAACTGAAGTCCCTGCTCGAAGAGAAGTGGGGCGTCACCGCTGCTTCCGGCGGCGGCATGATGATGATGGCAGCTCCTGGCGCCGCCGCTGCTGCTGCGCCTGCCGAAGAAGTGGAAGAGCAGACCGAATTCAACGTTATCCTCGACGATGTCGGTCCCAAGAAGATCAACGTCATCAAGGCGGTTCGCCAGGTGACCAACCTCGGCTTGAAGGAAGCGAAAGACCTCGTCGAGAGCGAGAAGCCGACCGTCCTCGAGGCTGTCGGCAAGGATCGTGCCAACGAAGCCAAGACCATCCTCGAAGCCGAAGGCGCGAAGGTCGTCGTCAAGTAATTTTGCTGTACCACCTAAAACGCAGGGACGGGCATCACGCTCATTCCTGCGTTTTTGATTCCTCTGCGATAAAATATGGAGCGGTTAGCCCTCAGCTTTCAGCCTTCAGCGAAAACGAAAAAGCTGATTTCTGACCGCGTGCTTGCAAAGCAAGCCCTGCCCATTACCGGAGTCCTCCGCGTGCCGCGTCGCGTTCGCCTCATCTGCTGGATCGTGCTGCTAACGCTGCTCGGCAGCGCCTTCACCGCATGGGCGCAGGACAGCGTGACCTCGCGCCCCATCGCCTACGGTCAGGACGTGAACGGCGACATCAGCGACGGCGCATTTTTCGATCACTGGCAGTTGAGCGCCCACGCCAGTGACCGCATCTACGTGCGCATGGGTGGGTCGGGCGGCTTGGCGCCGCTGATCGGTATCCTGAGCGAGGGCGGCACGCTGCTGGCGCGCAGCGCCAACGGACTCGTCAACAGCGTGGTCGATCTCAACTTCGACGTTCCGGCGGACGGCACGTATATCATCGTCGCCACCCGCGTCGATAACGAGTTCGGCACGACCACCGGGACGTATACGCTGCGCGTCGACTGGCTCAACCCGCCGCCCACCCGCGACCCGCGCTATCAGGACGTGACCTTCCTGTGCGGCAGCGCTGAAGCGACCGCCCTCGCCACTATCCACTTCGCCCACGAGGATGCCGACAACGGCGCGTATTCGCTGCGCGTCTACGGATTCGACGGCTTCCAGCCCGTGATCCGCGTGCAGTCGGGCGGGGACGAC
>JADLHH010000441.1 GCA_020848855.1 Anaerolineae bacterium
GCTGACCATCCGGGGCGAGCGGCAGACCAGTCAGCGCGCCGGGGGCGAGCCATGCCGCCCAATCCGACGGCGGCGGCGCGCTGTGCGGGAAGATGTACAGCCCGGTCGTGCCGGGTGGCGGCACAAACAGGCTGTCCGTCCCTAGCCAGGTGATCGGCGGCACGGGTTCGATCATGACGGTCGGGTGTCCGTTGTCACGGGCGGCGAGGTAGACAGGCTCACCTTCGATGTGCTGATCGACCAGCCAGCGCGCCGCCGCCGCGAGATCGGCATCGGTTTCGTAGTACAGCGCGGCGCTGCTCGCCCAGCCGAAATACAGGTCAGCGGCGAGATAGGCGCCGAGGAGGAGAGTCAGAACGATGATGATTGTCAGGGTGCGCCGCTGGCGGTTTAAACCGCCAGCAACAGAGCTGCCTAGCGACCCACTAAAGGAGTCGCCAACCAACATCATAGGAGCCGCCCCTTTAGTGGGCGGCAAAGGCGTCGCAGCCGAGAGTTTAAACCCTCGGCGGAACCGCGCCAGACAAATCTCAAGCCACCTAAGCGCCCACTCCGCCCCAACGCCGACCAGCACGAAGATCAGCGGAACCATCCCCAGCGAGCGCAGGAAGTTCGGCGGCAGCCCCCCGACCGAAATCACGCTGGGGATGACCATCAGCGGCGACAGCAGCGCCAGCAAGTACGCGGCGCGCTCGGTGGCTGTGATGCGCCGCGTCAGGCGATAGGCGGCGACGCCGATGCCGACCAGCAGCAGCGCGCCTTCGGGGAGCGTGAAATACGGTCGCCCGGCGATGTTGTAGCGGAAATACGGGTCTCCGGCGACGAAGAACAGCTTCAGGTGCAGTAGGATACTCTGCGCCAGCGTGACGGACTGGTCGGGCTGGGAAACTTCCGCCAGCCGCCCCCAGAACACGTCCGGGCGCTGGAGGGCGTAGAGCGCCATCGGCGCGGCGGTGACCGCCAGCGATCCGAAGAAGATCGCGCCCTGCCCCAGCCGCCGACGCCAGTGGGCGCGGTCGAACCAGAGCAGCGCCGCGCAGCCAATCAGCAGCCAGAACGGGAACAGGCGCGAGGCGTTGTAGGTGTAGACCACGCCGCCCGCCAGTACGCCCGCGACGAGCAGAAGGGGCACGCCTATCATTCGATAGGACGCGTGCTGCACCCGTTTCGCCCGTAACCCATGCCACAAGACCAGCAGCGCCAACGCCTGCATCATCGGCAGCGTCGACGAGCGAAACGCCTGCCGCGCCGTCCAGATCATCGGGAACGAGAGCGTCATCAGCGCGCCGACCGCCAGCCCGACGACCACGCCCCGGCGACCGGCGAACATGGCACGACCGAGCGCCATCGACGCGGCAATTGTGATCAGGTTGCAGAAGACACTGAGGACGCGCAGACTGAACACGCCGTCGTGGACGAGCGCCAGCAGCGGGACGCTGAGATAGTAGAACAGGACTTCGCGCCCCTGATATGCTTCGACCATTGGAAAGAAGCGCGCACCGCCGAACGCGATGCTGCGGGCGATGAGCAGTTCTGCCGCTTCGTCGTAATGGGGTCCGGGGGGATAAATGGCGAGCTGCCAGATGCGTAGAAACGCCGCAACCAGCAGGATCAGCGTCGCCAGTGCGAGGATGCGAGTCCGAGTCATGGCGCAGAAGCGTACCGCGTCCCGATCCAATGATCAACACCTGCTTTTGCGAACCGTTTCACGATAGGTCATAATCAGGCGAAATCCATCTGGCTCGACTACGTTTGCATCCTCGTAGGAGCGGGTGCGTTTTGGTGCAGACCGACGCCCCGCGCCTACCCGTGCGTTAGAGACATCAGGACATTGAAGGAGGTTTTCATTGGATCTGTTTGAGTATCAGGGCAAACAGTATTTTGCCCGTTTCGGCATTCCGGTGCCATCCGGGCAGGCAGCCGATACGGTCGAGGCAGCCGTCGAAGCCGCCAACGCCATCGCCTACCCGGTCGTGATCAAGGCACAGGTGCAGGTCGGCGGGCGCGGCAAGGCGGGCGGCATTCAGATCGCCAACAGCGCGGAAGAAGCACGCCAGCACGCCGGCAACATTCTGGGCATGAACATCAAGGGGCACATCGTCCGCCGCCTGTGGATCGAGAGCGCCTCGCACATTTCCGAAGAATACTACGTATCGTTCACGCTCGACCGCAGCGCCAAGCAGTATCTCGGCATGATTTCGGCGAAGGGCGGCGTTGATATCGAGCAGGTCGCCAAGGAAGACCCGCAGGCGATCCACACCATCCACGTCGACCCCGCCAAAGGGCTGGCGCCCCGGCTGGCGCGCAGCTTCGTCGAAAGCGCCAGGCTGCACCCGGCTGCCATCGACCAGACCGTCGCGCTGGTCGAGAAGCTGTACACCTGTTTCGTGCAAGGCGACGCCGATCTGGTCGAGATCAACCCACTGATCCTGTCGCGGGACGGGCGCGTGTACGCGCTCGACGCCAAGGTCAGCCTCGACGACAGCGCGGCGTACCGTCACCCTGAATGGTCAGCGTTCGAGATGGTCGAAGCCATCGACGAGCGCGAGCGGCTGGCAAAGGAAAAGGGCTTGCAGTACATCGGTCTGGACGGCACGGTCGGCATTATCGCCAACGGCGCCGGGCTGGCGATGAGCACGCTCGACACGGTCAAGCAGGTCGGCGGCAGCGCCGCCAACTTCCTCGACATCGGCGGTGGCGCGAACGCCGAAGTGGTCACCAACGCCCTGACGGTCATCAACACCGATCATAACGTCAAGGCGATCCTGATCAACATCTTTGGCGGCATCACCCGCGGCGACGAAGTGGCGCGCGGCATCACCGAAGCGCTCGAGCAGGTCGACCTGCACGCCCCGCTGGTGATCCGCATCGACGGAACGAACTCCGCCGAAGGACGGGCGATCCTCAAGGAATACGAATCCGACCGCGTGATCAGCGCGACAACGATGCTCGAAGCGGCGCAAAAAGCGGTCGCACTGGCGGGAGGGAACTGACGATGGCGATTTTCGCCGACGAAAACAGCCGGGTAGTCGTACAGGGATTGACCGGGTCGCAGGGGCGCTTCTATGGCTTGCGCAACCGGGACTATGGCACGAAAGTCGTCGCCGGGACGAACCCCAAGAAAGCCGGGACGGACGTGGAAGGCATCCCGATTTACGCCACGGTCAAAGATGCCGTCGAGCAGGCGGATGCGAACACGGCGTTCATCATCGTGCCCGCGCCGGTCGCCGCCGCTGCCATTCTTGAAGCCGCCGAAGCGGGTGTCCCGTTCATCGTGTGCGTGACCGAGCACATCCCCATGCACGATCAGGCACGGGTGTACAACCTCCTCAAGGAGCAGTACCCCGGCACGCGGCTGCTGGGTCCTAACTGCGCGGGCATCATCAGCCCCGGCAAATGTAACATCGGCTTCAACCCGGCGGAAGTGTCGATGCCGGGAAATGTGGGCATCGTCAGCCGCTCCGGCACGCTGGCGTACCAGTCGATCTACGAGCTGACACAGAAAGGCATCGGGCAGTCGACGGCGGTCGGCATCGGTGGCGACCCGGTGCCCGGCACCAGCTTCATCGACTGCCTGCAGGCGTTCGAAGCTGAACCCGAAACCAGCGCCGTGACCATGATCGGCGAGATCGGCGGGACGCAGGAAGAAGAAGCCGCCGAATTCATCCGCCAGGGGATGACCAAGCCGGTAGTGGCTTATATCGCCGGCGTGACCGCCCCGCCCGGCAAGAAGATGGGGCACGCAGGCGCGATTGTCTCCGGTAATCGCGGGACGGCGCAGGCGAAGATCGACGCGCTGCGCAGCGCCGGGGCGCGCGTCGCCCAGAACCCGACGCAGCTCGGCGACCTGATGGCGGAAGCGCTGGCAGCGCTGTAACCAACGACACCTGTAGGGGAACGACATGTCGTGCCCCATTTGCGAGGAATCAAACCGCGGCGAGTCCAGGCTGGACTCGCCGCGTTCGCTGAGCTGCGCTGATTAGCTGCCGTTGCCGGTCTTGACCGGAATCTGGTGTGAAATCGCTCTGGCGGACTTCGGCAGGTTCAGGGTCAGGATGCCGTCATGGTAGTTCGCTTCCGCCTTGTCGAAATCGACGTTCTGCGGCAGGCGGACGCGGCGGCTGTACTGCCCGCTGCGGCGCTCCCTGATCAGCCAGCGCTCGCCGTCTTTCTTCTCGGTCGTCTCTTCGGGGATATTCGCTTCGATCAACAGGTAATCCCCATCCTGCCGGACGTTGATGTTCTCCGACTTGACGCCCGGAAGATCAGTCTTCACGACGTACTGGTTATCATCCTCATGCACGTCCAGCGCCATCCAGTTGGTATTCTGAATCGCTTCAAACGGTCGCCAATCGGGCGAGAACGGTCGCCAGTCGTCGAAGAAGCGGTCGAACACGTTCTGCATGTTCGCCATTTCACGGAACGGGTTCCAACGGGTGATTTCGTTTGCCATCATATTCCTCCTGACAAATCTCCTCAGAAGTCATTCTGACTTGACTGTATCACCGCGATATAAGAGTCATTTTGGAATAGGATATGAAGTTCGTAAGAAATCCGCCGCGCCCGGTGATCAACCGTGCCCGCTGCGCCGCTCGTGCCGAATGGCGAAGCCCTTCGTCGGCAGCCAGTGTTCGGCGTCTTCGTGGTCGGCGGGAGCGAGGCTGAGCAGGACTTTTCCCTGCGGCTCGTCGAGGTAGTAGATCAGGTATTCGCCGTCAATTCGCAGTGGCAGCTTGGGCGCAAGCCGCTTCTGAAACGCCACCGGCTCGTCGTCCACGGTGTAAAAGACCTGTGGCTTGCGGAACCCCCATGCCTGAACACCGGCGTACAGCCGGGCGAAATGCACCGGGGCGCGGGCATAGCGAAACGCGCGCAGAATGACAGGCCCGATGACGAGCAGCAGGATAAGCGGCACGATGATCCACCAGAAGCGCAGCAGCGCCACCAGCCGGGGACCGAACGCCGCCAGCCCCATCCCGCCCAGCAGGATCAGCACGACCAGCGGCTGGGCAATCAGGTCGCCCCACTGCTCCGGCGTCAGCCGACCGTCGCGGTTCGCCAGCAGGCGCTCGCGCATCGCCGGGACGACAGGATCACGCTTCGGTTTCTCCATCATACCAAACCCGTATTTTCTCCAACTGTCCGCATTATAGAAACGAACCACGCGAACGCCAAGTCCATCAAAATGGGGGTTTCCCAGTTCGGATGATCAATCGGGTCAGTCGCCCGCCAGCACCGCCGGCTCAGCTTTCGCCGGGCGACGCCGGGCTTGCAGCAGGATCACGCTCGCGATGATTAACGCGCCGCCGACCCACTGCATCGGCTGCATGACTTCGCCCAGGAAGATCATCGCCAGCACGGCGGTGAGCACCGGCTCGAAGGTAGCGATGATTGCCGCGCGCGTCGCGCCGAGCTTCTGAATCCCGGCGTTCAGCCCGAAGACCGGCAGCACGGTGCTGACCAGCGCCAGCGCCGCCAATTGAACCCACGCCGCGCCCTGCGGCAGCGCCAGCCCGCGCCCCAGCGCCAGAACCGCGATCACGACCAGCGCGCCGGTGACCGCCCAGGCGCTCCCGCGCGCGATGTCGGACGAGCCGCGCAGCAGGCGGCTGCTGGCGGTCATGTACACGGCGACGACCAGCGCGTCGGCGAGCGCCAGCAGGATACCCGGCAGGTTATCGCCGCTGAAACCCGCGCTGAAATCCGGCGCGGTCAGGGCGACGCCTGCCAGCGTCAAGCCGAGCGCCAGCCACGCCTGCGACGACAGCCGCTCGCCCAGCGCCGCCTCGATCAGCGCGACCAGCGCCGGATACGAGTAGAACAGCACCGAAAACGTCCCGGCAGGCAGGCGCTCCAGCCCGAAGAACGCCGCCAGCGCCGCAAAGCCGAGCAGCGTGCCCATCGCCATCACGCGCAGGCGCGGCAGCGGCTTGGCGTTCGCCGCGAATACACGCCGCCCACGCGCAACCACAATCGCCCAGAAAATTGGCACAGTGAGGAAGAAGCGCCAGAAGCCGATATCGAGCGGGGCGACGCCCAGCGCGTACAGGTTCTTGGTGAACACGGGCAGGCATGAGTAGCCGATCACCGAGAGCGTGATCAGGAGGAAGCCATCACGCTGGTTATGCTGCATGGTTTGCCTATCTGGATGCGAGCGAATCGGCGTAATCGTATCACGGTGTGAAAGACGTGGGTAGGGATGGAATCAGAAGGACGAGGGGTGAACCTGCGGCTCATCACTGCCTCGCCCTTCCACGAGAACCCAGCGGGTGATGGTTTAGTGAACGATATTCGCCAGGAACGAGACGCGCTCGCTCAGCGTCGTGACCAGGAACGGCGCGATACCGAGCAGCAGCGTGCCGGCGAACGCGATGTAGGTCGCCCAGTTGAGATGATTGGTCGAGCCTTCCGCCGGGTCGCCCTCGTCGCTGGTCAGGTACATGTTGACGATCACACGGACATATTA
>JADLHH010000442.1 GCA_020848855.1 Anaerolineae bacterium
GCTGACGACATGCCGGATTGGGCGACCGCACAGGACGAGCCGGAAGCCGAAGCGACAGACTTTGACTCGATTCTGGGCATGGTCGAAGAAGAACCGGCGCAGTCTGCCTATGAATCGGACGAGGAACTGCTGGCAGCGCTCGGTTTAGGCGACGACGCGGCGGATGATACGATCATTGCCGAAATGCCGGATTGGGCGACCGCACAGGACGAGCCGGAAGCCGAGGCGACAGACTTTGACTCGATTCTGGGCATGGTCGAAGAAGAACCGGCGCAGCCTGCCTATGAATCGGACGAGGAACTGCTGGCAGCGCTGGGTCTCGATGACGCCGACGAAGAAGAGAGCTACGCCGCTGCCGAAATGCCGGACTGGACTCGTCAGTCGAGCGAGCCGGAAGCCGAGGTCGAGGACTTCGGCTCGATGTTCGACGAGGTAGAAGCGGAACTCACGTGGGCGGCGACTGAATCGGACGAAGTGGAAGACGAACTGCCGGAGCCGGATGTTACCATCGAAGTGAAACGCACGCGACCGGCGACCGACGAGCTGCCGGAATGGGCGCGGCTGCACTATACGCAGGACGATGAAGAAGACCTGTTCGGCGCGCTCAAGGTCACGTCTCGTCTGCCCGAACTCCCGGCTGACGATGAGCCGTCGGCTGAGCCGCCGGGTGTGGCGGATCAGTTCGTAGAGACCGAAGCGGCAGATTACGACGCGATCTTCGGCGGAATGGACGCGCAGCAGGACACAGGCGCGCCGCCCGGCGACGACCTGTTCGCGCAGTGGGCGAGCCAGACCGACGGAGAACTACTGCCGGAAATGTCGCCTGAAGAAGATTTCTTCGCGGAACTGGGCGCGGTCGAAGCGGCAGCCCCGCAGCCCGCCGCCACAGACGCCGACGATATCGACTGGGACAACCTCTACGAGCCGGTGACCCCGCGCGCGCAGAACACGTTCGCCCCGGCGGACGAGGTCGATGCGCCGCCCGAAAAACAGGACCTGTTCGCGCAGTGGGCGACCGAGGCGGAGATGCCGCCGACCGAGGATTTCTACTCCGCGCTCGACATGATCGAGCCAGAGCAGGCGGCTCACGAGCAGGCGGCTGCGGAACCGGCGTATGAGGAACCCGACCCGCTGGCGTGGGCGCAGGCGGATGTGGAAGCGCCGCCGGAAGCGGATTTCTTCGCCGCGCTGGGGATGATCGACGACAAGCCGCCGGTCGAGCCGAGCGCGCCGGGCTTCACCGATATCGACAGCTATCTGGCGTCGCTGCCCACCCGGCAGGCAGCGGACGTGCCGGAGCCGACCGGCTTCGGGCAGCTCGTCGACCTTGACCTTGATGCGATTCTGTCGGGGTCGGTGTTCGAGGACGAGCTGCTCCCGAAGACATCGCCGTTCGACGTTGAGCCGGGCATGACCGAGGACTGGTTGGCGGAACTGCACGCCAACGTCGAGGAGGTCTCGGCGAGCGCCATCGTCCGGCAGAAGGAAGATCGCCCGGTCGAAGAACTGCCAAGCCGGCTGCAGCGCCTGCGGCGGCTTTCCGAACAGGTTCCCGAAGAAGCCGCGCCCGAAACCGCGCTGAACGAGGCGCTGCCCGGCGTGCCCAACGCGCTCGCGCCCGCTCCGTTCGTGAGTGCGTCGCCGGGGCTGGTGCAGGGTGTCGCCCTGACGCCGGAACAGCAGGCGAAGGTCGATTTGCTCAAGTCGCTCGTCCCGGTCGATGAAGCACCGAAGTTGTCCCGAATGTCGGCAATCGAGGCGACCTACGACTCGCCATTCATGGCGGATCTCGAAGACACGCCCGAAACCGTGCTTCAGCCGGTCAAGGGTGACGCCCCCGACCAGAAGCCGCGAGTTCGACGCCCGCGTCGGAAGCGCCAGCCGATCCGTATCGACCGGCTGCTGATCGTAGCGGTGCTGGCGGCGGCGGTGATCCTGCCGTTCTTCGTCGGCGGTTTCCGCATCGGCAGCCTGCCGCCCGCGCATTTCGCGGCGGGCAGCCCGGCGCAGCACGTTTTCGACCAGATGGAAGCCATCCCGCCCGGCGCGCTGGTGCTGGTCGGCTTGGAATACAGCCCCGCGTCCGCCGCCGAACTCGACGGCATGACCGACGCGCTGGTGCGGCACATTCTGCTGCGCGCGGCGTACCCGGTGATCGTCAGCGGCAACCCGCTCGGCTTGCTGCGCAGCGTTAACCTGATCGACTCGATCAACGACGACGCCGATTTTCTGGCGCGCATCGGCGCGACCGAGCCGCTGCAAGCCAATGACGACTACTACATCGTGCGCTATCTGCCCGGCGGCGTGATCGGGCTGCGCGCCTTCAGCCAGGACACCGCCAATATGCTGCTGTCGGACATTCGCGGGCAGGCGAGCAGGCTGGTTGTGCGCTCACTGCGGGAATTCGCGCTGGTGGTGGTGATCACCGACCGCGCCGAAGACCTGCGCACCTATGCCGAGCAAATCGCTCCGCTGACCGACTCGCCGCTGGTTTCGGTGGTGAGCTACGGCGCTGCCCCGCTCGCTCAACCCTACGCCGACACGCTCGGCGGCGGGCTGCTGGTCGGCTTGGGCGACGCCTACACCTATGCCAACACGCTGGGGCTGGCGGCAGCGCGCAGCCTTACCGAGCGCATCCGCATCATCCCGACCAACACGCCCTCGCCGACCCCGGCAGTAACGGCTACCCCACTTCCGGCGACCGGCGAGCCGACCGTGACCACCCCGCCGCCAACACCGACGTGGACGCCGGAGCCGCTGAATGCGACGGTGATTTCGCGGCAGGCGGTCAACATGCGCAGCGGTCCGGGCACGGATAACAGCGTGCTGGCGGGCGTGGCAAGCGGCACGACCGTGCTGGTGCTCGGCTTCAACGACGACGGCTCGTGGGTCAACGTGCAGTTGGACGATGGCAGAACCGGCTGGATTTCGGTGACGCTGTTGGAAATTCACCAGGGCGCGCGCGCCAACAAGCAGAATCACATCCCGCCGCGCCGCCAGCGCGTGGATGAAGATGTCGACCCGACGGCGACGCCGCGTCCGCCGACGGCAGCACCCGTCGTGACGGATGAATCGACTGTCGAAATCACGGACGAGGTGACGAGCGCGCCGCCAACGGCAACGGCGACGGTGCGCCCGACGCGGACGCCTTCACCCACGCC
>JADLHH010000443.1 GCA_020848855.1 Anaerolineae bacterium
CCAAGATAGCGCGACTGTACCCCCATCTGGCTGACCGGTCGCACCGCCGGACCGCCCAGCGTGGGCAGGAAGGTGTTGTAGTAAGCATTGATATCGACGTAGATGTACGGAATCTGGTCATCCTGGCTGAGGTTCTGCCAGCGCTGCTGCGCCGTCAGACGGTTGTCACCCCGGCGTGCGTCCAGCGCCAACTGCGCCGCCGACCCTGTGCCGATCACTACCATGTTATCGACCGTACCGACGCGCAGCACCGGCTCGCCCGTACCCGGCGCGCGCAGCGTGCGAAAATCCTGCTCGTCAAGCTGCTCGTCTTCCAGCGGAGCGACGAAGGTTTCCAGCAGCTTGTCGGCGCTGTCCCGAACCGACTGCGCGGCTTCCGCGCTCTCGGTCTGGACGACCAGCAGCACGTCGAACGGCGCGTTGAGGACGGGAACCGGGTTATTGGGGCGCGGCAGCAGCGCCACCGAATAACTGCCGTCAAGCTGCGCCAGCACGTCGTTCTGAACGTCCACGACCGGCTTCACCGTATCCAGAAAATCTGCCACCGCCGACTGAACATCATCAGCCGTCGGAACCGGCAGAATCTGCGACGCCGCCGAGGGAAACACGGGGAACGCGCCCAGCGCGTCGCCGGCGAAATTCAGCAGCGGCAGCGCGTAGAGCGCGTCGGTCGCGGCGCTGCCGGCGTCCGTTCCGCTCTGGACGATCATGGCGCTGCGCGGGATCAGGTCGAGCACCGCCGGGTCGAAGGCGGTATCAGACGCATCCGGCGCATCGGTAGTATGCAGGATGACGTTCGCCCGCAGGTTCGGGCGCGTCCGGTCGTACTGGACGCCGATACCCACACCATCGACCGCGCCGCTGAGCAGCAGGCGCTCCGGCGTCCGGTCGTCGCTCAGGTCGCCGAGCGACTGCTCGACCGCTGCCAGCAGCGGGTCGGCGGCATCACTGCCGCTCATCAGCACGCTCAGCGCCCGCGACGCCGTATCCTGGGAGAGGTACGCGTACACCAGCGCGCTGCTCACGTCGAGCGCGCCGCTCACCTGCTGGTAGACCGGGTCGGAGGTAAGCGCCGGCGCGTCGCCGAGCAGGGTGTCAATCGCCGCGTGTATCAGGTCGACCGGACCGATCAGCGCGGCAAACGGCGTGAAGCCGAACGAGGTCTTGTCGCCCTCGTAGACATTCATACCTCGGTACGAGTCGCGCTGCAGGAAATCCTGCGCCTGGATGATCGGGCTGAGCGCGTTCGCCGCCTGCAGCGAATTCGCCACCGGGAAGATCATGAGGGCGTCGGCGGCGGTCGCTTCGAACTGAGCGCCGAGGCTGCGATAAGCGATGATCATCTCATCTTCCAGCCAGGGCAGCACGTCGCGAGTAAACGAAACCGACTCCACGTCGAAGCTATCGAGCGGGAAAAATGGGTCGAAATCCTGCGATTCGGCATATTGGGCGCGCGCCGGCTGAATCACCGAAGCGACGAACAGCCCGATATCGAGATTGCCGAGCGTCAACGTCGGGTTCGTCATGTTGATGCGGACGAACGCGCTGAAATCGGCGGGAATCCAGTCCAGCGGCGACGGCGTTTGTGCCGCCACCGGCAGCGCGCACAGGAGCAGCAGCGGGAGAATCCAATGGATGCGTTTCATGGCAACAATTCTTCAGTCAGAATAAGCTGCACCTATTTTACTCGCAATTCCTGAAGACACGATGAGGATTTGCAGGCGCAGCGCGTTTGAGCAGGAACAAAAAGGGGACGCTGCCGTCCCCTCCAGAATTTGGATTGTGTCGACGCCGAATCAGTCCACCGAAATTTGCAGATGCTGATCGCCGCCGTTGAGGTCGACCACCGTTCCCGGCGTGCCGGTGTAAATTTCGCGCAGCAGCCGGAAGATGACCGCCTGCGCCTTTTCGAACGGCAGCACGACTTCCGCGCCCGCGCCATTCGCTTCCACCGCGAAGCGCACGCTGTGCTGGCGCAGCTCGTCAAAGTTCACGTCGTCCAGCGGCAGCAGCACGAAACCCGATTCCGGCGGGATCGGGATCGCCGCGAAACGCATCGCCTTGAGCAGTTCCGCCGCTTCCACCGCGTTGATGCGCCCCGACTCGACCAACTGCAGCACTTTGGCACGCGGGTTGAAATCGTCGGACTGGCGGAGCGGACCGGTTTCGATACGAGCGGGAGCCGACTCGACCAGCGGCTCGGTCGTCGGCAGCCCGTCGCCGCCTTCCTGCACGACTCGCTCGACACACGACCGAACGACCGCCGGTTCCAGCCCGATCTGGCGCATCAGGTAGCGGCTCGCCTTATCATCGCCCTTGACCAGCGCCAGCAGCAGGTGCTCGGAGCCGATCCAGTGTTCGCCGCGCTTGCGGGCGATCTCGACGGCGTTTTCGAGCAGGCGCTTGGTGTCTTGCGCCAGTACCAGATTTTTAGCGGGACTCGGCTCGCCCGGATGCGCCGCCCGCACGACCGGCAGGACGCGGTCATATTCGATGCGAAGCTCGTTCAACACGCGGCTAGCGACGCTGTCGGGCACGCGCAGCATCCCCAACAGAAGATGCGGCGTCTCAATCGTGCTGCTGCGGAGGGATTCGGCTTCGTCCTGCGCCGTTGTCAGAATTCGTCTTGCGCGATGTGAGAATCGTTCTACCCGGCTCATAACTTCCATTACCTTTCCTAATACTTCAAATTATAGCGAATTTTTGGCGTTTTTCTGGACGCCCCCTACTTTTAGGGGGCTGCAAATTGTTAGGGTTCGGGTACAATTGACTGATATAACGATTTCGGTCAAACAGTCACAGCCTGGAGGGCTATGGGAGAAAGCAAACAGCGAGAACAGCGCATCCTCGACGCGGCGGCAGACCTGATCACCCGCTACGGCTACGACAAGACATCGGTAGACGAGATCGCCCGCGCGGCGGGTGTGTCCAAAGGCGCAATTTACCTGCATTTCAAAAGCAAAGAGGCACTTTTCGAGGCGCTGATCCTGCGCGATGCCGACGCGATCATGCAGCGCTTCGCTGAACTCATCGACGCCGACCCGGCGGGACTGACGCTGTTCACCCTGTACCGCTACGCGCTGGTCGTGCTGGACGAAGCGCCGCTGCTGAAGGCGCTGTATACCCATGACCGGCGGGTGCTGGGCAACTGGGTACACCGGATGCGCAGCCTGCCCAACTACGCGCAGGCGCTGAACATCGGCGTCGAATTCGTCCGCTATGCCCAGCAGTCCGGCATGATCCGCAGCGATCTGGACGCGGAAGCAGTCGCTTACCTGCTGCGCGCGCTGCGCTTCGGGCTGCTGACAATGGAGGACTACGCGCCCCAAGGACAGCCCCCGCCGCCGCTCGCGCAGATCGGGGACGCGCTGGCGGAAATGATCAGCAGCGGGCTGGCACCGCGCGATGGCGAGGACGACCCGGAACGGTCGCGCGAGGCGATGGAGCGACTAATCGAGATGCAGCGGGAGCAGCGGCAGGTCATTCACGAGAAGCGCAGCCCGCAGGCGTGAAAGCGCCGGGGCGCGAAGTGACATTTGTCGCTTGACATATATTTAGATTTGCCTAATCTCTAGATTAGAGTATGTGAATTATTTGCGGCTGCCTGAAAAACAGCTTAGGTTCTGTCCGGTATAAGAGAGGGCGGCATGGACAACGTCATCCACATCGAAAATCTCACCAAAGTATATGCTGGCACGCAGCGCGCGCTCGACAGCCTGAATCTCGACGTGCAGCGCGGCGAAATCTTCGGCTACCTGGGACCGAACGGCGCGGGCAAGACGACCACCATTCGTCTGCTGCTCGACCTGATCCGCCCGACGGCGGGCAGCGCCACGATCCTGGGTATGGACGCCCGCAGGGACAGCGTCGCCATCAAACAGCACGTCGGCTACCTGCCGGGCGAGCTGAACTTATGGGACAAGCAAACAGCGCAGCAGATTCTGCAATTTGTTGGACAGGCGCGGGGCGGCTACGATGCGCGCTACGTCCACGCGCTGGCAGAACTGCTCCAATTCGACATCACCAAGAAAGTGCGCAGTTATTCGACCGGGAACAAGCGCAAGCTCGGCTTGATCCTCGCGCTGATGAACAAGCCCGACCTGCTGATCCTGGACGAGCCGTCGACCGGACTCGACCCGCTGATGCAGCAAACGTTCTTCCAGTTGATGCAGGACGTGCGTGCCGAAGGTCGCACGGTGTTTCTGTCATCGCACATCCTCAGCGAAGTGCAGGCGATCTGCGACCGTGTTGCCATCCTGCGCAACGGCAGGCTGGAAGCCGTGCAGCGCGTCGACGACCTGACGCACACCGATTTCCGCCACGTGACCCTGCGCTTCCGCCAGCCGGTCGGCGCCGAGATCGTCAAGGGTGTGCCGGGCGTCAGCGGCGTGAGCGCCGAAGGCAGGACGCTGCGTCTGCAATTGACGGGCGATTTCGACCCGCTGCTGCGGGCGATCAACGGGCAGTACGTCGAGGATATGGAAGTGGTGGAGCCGTCGCTGGAGGAGGTTTTCCTCAAATACTACGGCGCGCAGTCGGCGGTCAACAACCACCAGATAGCAGAGGTCACACAATGAACGGCATCGTCTTTACCAATACGCTGCGCCGCACCTGGAAACAGCCGCTCTACTGGGGTGTCCTGGTGGCGATCATGGGTTACTATATTATCGCCGTCGTCCCAAACGTGGATATGCTCAGGCAGTATGCCGATATGGTTGCCAACATGCCGCCGCTGCTGATGCAGGCCTTCGGAATGA
>JADLHH010000444.1 GCA_020848855.1 Anaerolineae bacterium
CATTCCGCTCGGCGCGAGCGAAGCGGCGGGGCTGCTGACGCGCGGCGGCTTCACCGTCCAAATTGACGGTGATTCACTGGACGTGACCGCCCCGGATACCCGCCTGGACATCGGCACAGGCATCATTGGCGAAGCCGACCTGATCGAAGAGATTGGGCGCATCTACGGCTACGCCGGCATCCCCAACACCATCATCGCCGACGAGATGCCGCCGCAGCACAGCAATCCGTCGCTCGAACTGGAAGAACGCGCCCGCGACCTGCTGGTGGCGCTCGGCTTGCGCGAAAATATCAGCTACCGCCTGACCACGCCGGAGCGCGAAGCGCAGCTAGTCCCGCCCGGCGGGCAGTCATCGCTGCCAGATGCACGCTATGTCGAACTGGCGAACCCGATCGCAGCCGACAAGGTCGCCATGCGCCACACGCTGCTGGCGAACCTGCTCACCAACGCGCAGGCGAACGCCCGCTTCACCGACCGCCAGCAGACGTTCGAGATCGGCGCGGTGTTCTACGCGCACGACAACCAGCTTCTGCCGGACGAGCCGCGTCACCTCGGCATATTGATGACGGGCACGCGCGAGCCGCACGGCTGGCTTAAGGATGGCGAGTCGCAAAATGTCGACTTCTTCGACCTGAAAGGCGTGGTCGAGCAGCTATTGGATGGCTTACATATCGGCGGGGCGTCGTACCAGCCCGCCCGGCACACGACCTTCCATCCCGGTCGTTCGGCGGCGCTGGTCATCGGCGAAACCGAGATCGGCGTGTTCGGTGAAGTGCATCCGCTGGTCGCCGAGCGCTTCGAACTGACCGACGCGCCGGTGCTGGCAGCCGAGTTCGACCTCGACCTGCTGCTCGGCTTCGTGCCGGACGTGGTCAAGACGCGCCGCCTGCCGGTGACGCCGCCGGTCTTGCAGGATATCGCGCTGATCGTCAGCGAAGCGATGCCCGCCGCTCAGGTCGAAGCCGTGATCCGCGAGGCGGGCGGCGACCTGCTCAAGAATGTGCGCCTGTTCGACGTGTATCAGGGCGAGTCGATCCCGGCGGGAACCAAGAGTCTCGCCTACAGCCTGACCTACCAGACCGACGACCGCACGCTGACCGACGAAGAAGTGGCGCGCGTCCACAAGCGGATCGTCAAAGCCGCCGAACGCCAGCTTGAGGCGAAGCTGCGGGCGTAATCAACAGCCATCGTAGGGGCGCACCAAGCAATCGAAGATTGCCGTGTGCCCGTTTCCATCACGACGCCGTAGGGGCGCGCCCATCTACGATGGGACACGTGCTGCGCCCCTACAATGCCCACGTTATCTAAGAAAACCCTGAGCGTGCGCCGCGCCCGAAACTTTTGCCGTTATAATTACAATATAGATTAAAGGAGGGCGCGATGACTCACTATGGTATGCTCATCACCGATACCAGTTGGGCAAATCACGACTCGGTCGAAATCGACAAGGCGACGCACCTGCGCCACCACGATCAGCTTGTCGAGGGCGCGAAGGCGCTGGTGTATGTACGCGCGCCGATCGATGCCATCGTCGCCGAGGCAACCCTGACGGGCGCGGTCATCGAAACGGACGGCATCCCGCCCGACCCGGCGTTCAACCCGGCGATCCCGGCAAATTTGCGCTCGGAGCGCGTCATCAGCCGCATCGAGACCGAAACCGCCCCACCGACCGTCACCGGCAGCAAAGACGTAGCGAATATCTACCGCGTGCCGCTCCGGGTGGAGCGCCTCAAAGGGCAAACGCCGCCGATCCCGCTCGCCCGGCTGCGGATGATCCTCGGCAGCGATTTCAGCGTCTTCGACGAAACCTGGATTCCACTGAGCCGGGCGCAGTACCGGCAGATTATCGAAGTCTGGAAATAACGCGGCTGCTCAGCCGGGGTTGTGCGCGGACGCTATAATCGAAAGGGTGCTTGTCGATCACCCTTTTGTTGTTGGTTTAACCATCCGAGCGACTCATGCCCGTACCGCTTGACCAGATCATTCCCGGCGACTGCCTCGACGTGCTGGCGAACCTGCCCACCCACAGCGTCGACCTGATCTTCGCCGACCCGCCCTACAATCTTCAGCTTCAGAACGCGCTGTGGCGACCGAACCTGACCAAAGTCGATGCCGTCGATGACGAATGGGATAAATTCGACGACTTCGCCGACTACGATGCCTTCACGCGCGGCTGGCTGGCAGCGTGCCAGCGCGTCCTCAAGCCCACCGGGGCGCTTTGGGTGATCGGCACCTACCACAACATCCACCGCGTCGGCGCGATCCTGATGGATTTAGGCTACTGGATTCTCAACGAGATCGTCTGGATCAAGGCGAACCCGATGCCGAACTTTCGCGGCGTGCGCTTCACCAACGCTCACGAAACGCTGATCTGGGCGAAAACGTCCGAGAAGGCGCGCTACACCTTCAATTATCAGGAAATGAAGGCGTTCAATGGCGGCAAGCAGATGCGCAGCGATTGGACGATCCCGCTGTGCGGCGGCAGCGAGCGGATCAGAGTCAACGGAGCGAAGGCGCACCCCACCCAGAAGCCGGAAGCGCTGCTGGAACGGGTCATCCGCGCCGCGTCCAACCCCGGCGACGTGGTGCTCGACCCGTTCTTCGGCACCGGCACGACCGGCGCGGTCGCCAGGCGACTCGGTCGGCGCTGGATCGGCATCGAGCGCGAGGCGGCGTATATCGAAGTGGCGCAGGCGCGCATCGATCAGGTGATCCCGGACGTAACCGCGCCGGACGAACGCCC
>JADLHH010000445.1 GCA_020848855.1 Anaerolineae bacterium
GTCACGGCTATCGGCGCGCTGCGCCTGCGCGACCTGCGCCGCCAGCCGGTGACGCTGTTCTTCTTCGCGGCGCACGCGCTGGCGCTCGCCCTGTTCGCCTACTGGTTCGTGCGCTGGGGCGGCTTTCCGCAGTTCAGCGAGTTGGGGTGGCTTTGAGACAGAGGTCACGGGCGCAACCTGCGGCTGCCTAGCCGTGCCCCTACACGCTGTCGCGCTCACTGCACCGTCACCGAGCCGGAACTGGTGCGCTCGACGGTGATGAATACCTGATGCTCCGCCGTATCAAAACCGTCGGTCGCCCATACGCCAACCCTGTCATCGCCGCTGATCTGGCGCAGCCAGCCGGGAACCGCGACCGCGCCGGAACTGTTCTCGGCGATCTCCAGCCGAACCGCCGCGCCTTCCGGCACATCGACCACAATCGCACCGGAACTGCTGTTGATGGTAAACTGCGCAGCGACGTTCGCGCCGAGGTTCAGGCTAACCCTGCCGGAACTGGTCGCTACGTCGGCGGATACTTCCACGCCGGAGCCGGTGTTGACCGTGATGCTGCCGGAACTGGTCTCGATGGTGCTGAAGCTGACCTGCGCGTCATCGACAACGGTCGCCGTGACCGCGCCGGACGTGCTGTTGATTATTGCCGGACGACCGGCATCGACTGAAGGCACAGTCACGTTGATCGCGCCCGAACTGGTGTCGGCGTTCAGGTTGAGGACCGTGAAAGCGCTCAGGTCGAGCGTCAGCGCGCCAGACGCGCTGCGAGCGACCAAATCGAGCGGGAGCGCCGGGTCGATGCCAACTTCCCAGTGGAGCGGATCGCCGCTGTAGTTCAGGTTGTTGGCGTCTTCGGTCAGCGTGACGGCATATTCGCCGTCGTCGCGGGCGCTGGCAGACCAGTTGATCGTGCCGACGTACTCGATTGCCGCTTCGAGATAATTCGCGCCGCCGCTGGCGAGCGGCTTGAGCGTGATATCGCCCGGCGAGGCGCGCAGCGTCACGCTGGCGGACGACGCCTCGTGCGCCGGAGCGCTGTATTCCGCCTGTCTGGACGGCGCGGAAACGATATTGCTGATCGTGCCGCACGCCACCGCGACCAGCAGCACGGGCAGGATGATGAGCAATTTGAACTGCATGGAAAAGCTCCCGTCGGTGTAACCAAAACTACCAACCAATACGAGAAAAAACGAGACATAGTTACACTTTTTCGCCGCATCTATTGACCTGAGAACTTATGTTCTATAGAATCATCGATATGAACATACACACAACACCCGACACCCAGGAAAAGCTGATCCAGATTGGCAGCGCGACGCAGTTCGAGCCGGCTGGCGACGAGGTCACCCGTTCGAAGCGCGTGCCGTACCAGTCGACCAGCCTGGCGGAGTGCATCTCGAACGTCAGCACGCCGACGGGCAAGAAGGCGCTGCTCAAGACGATGGTCACGACCGCCTGCGAGCGCAACTGCTTCTACTGTCCGTTCCGCGCCGGGCGCGGCAGGACGCGCCGCGTGACCATGAAGCCGGACGAGATCGCCGGGGCGTTCGACCAGCTTCAGCGGGCGAAACTGGCGGACGGAATGTTCCTGTCGTCGGGCATCGTCAAAGGCGGCGTGACGACGCAGGACAAGATCATCGACACGGTCGAAATCGTGCGGCGCAAGTACCGCTATCCGGGCTACATCCACCTCAAGCTGATGCCCGGCTCGGAGTACGATCAGGTGCGGCGCGCGGTCGAACTGGCGGATCGGGTGTCGATCAATCTGGAAGGCGCGACAGCCGAGCGGCTGACGGCACTCGCCCCCAAGAAGGATTTCAACGAGGAACTGCTCAAGCGGCTGCGCTGGGCGCACGAAATCCGCCAGAGCCTGCCGCCGGGCAGGCGCGCCAGCATCGTGACGCAGTTCGTCGTCGGCGCGGTCGGCGATACCGATCTCGAACTGCTGGCGCTCAGCGACCGGCTGTATCGCCAGCTTCAACTGAGCCGCGTCTACTATTCAGCGTTCAGCCCGGTGATCCAGACGCCGTTCGAGAACCTGCCCGCCGTCGACCCGCTGCGCGAGTTCCGGCTGTACCAGGCGAGCTTCCTGCTGCGCGATTACCGGTGGGACGTGGAAGACCTCAACTTCACCACGTCCGGCAACCTCGACCTGACGATGGACCCCAAGCGCGCCTGGGCGGAAGCCAACCTGCGTGAGAAGCCAATCGACGTGATGCGCGCCAGCCGCGAGGAACTGATGCGCATCCCCGGCATTGGACCCAAGAGCGCGGACGCGATCATCCAAGCGCGGCGGGTCGGTCGGCTGGACGACCTCGGTCACCTGCGCAAGATCGGCATCCACGCGCCGGAGCAAGCTGCGCCTTACGTGCTGCTCGCTGGCGGCAGACCGGCGCAGCAGCTTCGGCTGTTTTGAGCTTTCAGCTTTTCAGCAAAAATCGTTCCTCGCTCATCCTGCATTGGCTGACAGCCAGGGTCATCGCATCAAAATAGCCATTTAGGTCAAAAAGGGTCATAGGTGTTTTGTAGGGGCAGACCTGTGTGTCTGCCCCAGCGGGCGAACACGTGGGTTCGCCCCTACAAGAGCGTTGTGAAC
>JADLHH010000446.1 GCA_020848855.1 Anaerolineae bacterium
AGCTACCTTGCCGAACAGTACCCCGCCTTTCGCTCGGAAGGCGTCAGTATCGAACAGCGAGGCTTTTCGCCGCGCATCGTCGGACCCGTCGCGCTCATGTGGGGCTTGTCAGTCGTCATCCTCGTCTGGCAGCGGGACTTAGGCACGGCGATTCTGTTCTTCATCGTCTTTCTCGTGCTGCTCTACGTCGCCAGTGGCTATACCCCGCTGCTGCTCATCGGCGCGCGGCTCATCGTCGCCGCTGGGTTCGTCGCCTACCAGTTGTTCGACGTAGTCCAGCTTCGCATCGACATCTGGCTCAACCCCTGGCTCGAAGCTGACGGACGCGCCTACCAGATTGTGCAAAGCCTGCTGGCATTCGCGGCGGGGGGCATCTTCGGGCAGGGTATCGGGCAAGGCTCTCCCGGCTACATTCCGGTCGTCCATTCGGACTTCATCTTCGCGGCGCTGGCGGAAGAATGGGGGCTGCTCGGCGTGGTCGTCGTCATCGCCTGCCTTGCCGCCTTCGTCATTCAGGGGCTGCGAATTGCCATAGCCCAGCGCGCGCGCCCGTTCCACGCGCTGCTTGCCGTCGGCTTGAGCGTGCTCGTCGCCACGCAAAGCCTGCTCATTATGGGCGGCGTGCTCAAGCTCATTCCGCTCACAGGCGTTACCCTGCCCTATTTCAGCTACGGTGGCAGTTCGCTGCTCGTCAACTTCATCATGGTCGGGCTGCTGCTGCGCCTTTCAGCGGGGGAAAACTAACGTGCAGCTCACCCGCGAAATCAACCGCCTCGTCTTCGGCATCCTCATCTTTTTCGGCATCGTCACTGTCGCGGCGGCGTACTGGGCAGTGGTTGGACCGGACACGATTCTCAACCGCGAAGACAACCCCCGCCGCGTCGAAGCAATTGCCGCCATCCGGCGCGGCGCGATCCTCGACCGTTCCGGCGTCACACTGGCGGAAACCATCGTTGACTCCAGCGGGCTGGTGCTGCGCCAGTACCTCTACCCGTCCATGAACGGCGCGCTCGGCTACTACAGCCTGCGCTATGGCGCAGGAGGCGCGGAAAGCGCCTTCAATGACACGCTCAGCGGCGCGGCTGCCGCCGCAACATCGGCTTCCGTCATCGACCAACTGCTCCACCGTCCGCAGCAGGGTTCGGACATTGAACTCACGCTCGATCTCGACGTGCAGCAGCAGCTTGCCGACGCCTTCGGGGAACAGCGCGGCGCGGCGGTCGTGCTCAGCGTGCCAGACGGCGCGGTGCTGGCGATGATCAGCCTGCCCGCCTACGACCCGAACACGCTCGACGTCAACTGGGACGCGCTGGTGGCAGACCCCGGCAAACCGTTCTTCAACCGCGTGCTGCAAGGCAATTACCAGCCCGGTGGCGCGCTCGAAACCGCGCTCATGGCGACCTCGTTCGTCATGAACCATTCGATTGACGAAGTGTTCGAGCAAGCCAGCGACCCGGTCACGCTCGGTCAGGAGCAGCTTAGCTGCGCTGTGCGCCTGCCCGAACTCACACTCACTCTGCGCGAAGCCTATACCTTCGCCTGCCCGCGCCCGTATCAGGAGCTTGCCAGCGACCTCGGCATGGAAACAATTCAGGCGATGATCGACACGTTCCGTCTCACCCAACCTTCGACGCTTGCGGGCTTTGTGCCCAGCGCCGTCACTGCCAGCCCAACGCCATCGCCATCTGCCAGCAGCATGCCAGCCAGCGAAGCGGCGGTTTCCGCTGAAGACGCGCTGGTGCGGCTGGCGCTCGGTCAGGGTGAAATGACCGTCAGTCCGCTCAGCATGGCAATGATGGCAGCGGCGATTGTCAACGACGGCAACACGCCGCAGCCCTACATCCTCGCCCGCACACGCGCCCCCGGTGCGCTCAACTGGCTCGCCGCCGAAGCCGTGCGCCCCAGTATTCCGCTGGCAACCTCCGACACCGCCCGCCACCTCCAAGACCTCATGCGCGAAACCGTCGCCAACGGCGCGGCGCAAAATGCCGGTCGCCCGAATATCGACATCGGCGGGCACGCGGCGCTCGCCAACTCCGGCGACGATTCGCTGGCGTGGTTCGTTGGTTTCGCCACCTTCGCGGGTCGGCAGGGCGCAGCCGTCGCCATCGTCCTTGAAGACAGCACCGACCCCGGTCTCGCGGCGGATATTGGCGGCACGGCGCTGGCAGCCGCGCAAGCCGCGCTTGCCCAGCCTATCGCCAACGGGAGTCAATGAAGCTGAGCAACCCCCCGAACCTGTTTGACGAATCCCGCGCGATTTGGGACGCAAATGCCGACGCATGGGACGCGCGCATGAACAGCGGTAACCGTGCTAAACTTGCAGCAAAAGTGATGGGAGATCACCTCATGCCTGCCGAATATTCCAAATCACCATTGGTCAAGAAACTGGCGCTCAAGCCCAAAACGCGCATCGCAGTGCTCAACGCGCCGGAAGGCTACCGCGACCTGCTCGGCGAACTGCCACCCGAAACGAACTATGCGGATGCGCTGGATGAAAAGGAACGCTACGACTGGATTCAGGTCTTTGTCACGCAGCAGCAGGCGCTCTACGACCAACTGCCCAACCTGAAGCAGCACCTCGCGCCAAACGGACTGTTGTGGATTACGTTTCCGCGTGACCGCAAGAAAACCGATCTCAGCCGCAATTCCGTCATCCCTGCCGCGCTTCAGGAGCCGTTTGGGTTAACTCCTGTCGCCAACGCGGTCGTCACCGACGACTGGACGGGCTACCGCCTCAAACACTTTACGGGCTAGCCACCTTCCCACTGGCGCGGGCGCAAACCGAGCTTCTTCGACCATTTCGCCGTCTTGCTGTTCAGGTGAACGAACCACGAGCTGTAGCGGTTCAGGTGCTGCGCCGCCCGCAGTGCCATCAGAAAGTCCGACGCGCCCTCGAATGGCTGCATCTGCGCCAGCGCCCGCCCATATTCGATGCGGCTGTGCGCGTCCGAGCCAACCGTGCCCGTCAGTGCGTGCTTCTGCGCGAATTGCAGCGCCTTCACGTTGTCGTCGGCATACATGCACCGCGCATTGAAAATTTCAATCGCATCCACCTTGTCGATGATGCGGAGCAGGTCGGCTTCGTGCCACGCGCCTTTCCGCAGCCGGTCGAACGGGTGCGACACGCTAATCACCGCGCCCTGTTCGCGCAGCCTCCTGATCGTCTCATCGGGCGTCAGCCCCGCCGGAATCGATTCCTGCATGAAGTAACCGAGGATTTCGCCCCGGTCGGTCATAATTTCCTCGCCCACAATCACCAGCTCCGGCGCGACTTTCTGCATCGCCAGCGCGCCCTGTGCCGTGTTGTGGTCGGTAATCGCAATCCGGTCAATCTTCCGCCGCTCGCACAGCCGAATGATCGCGTCGAAATCCACC
>JADLHH010000447.1 GCA_020848855.1 Anaerolineae bacterium
CTGGGGGGAATCGCGCTGGCGCTGTTCATCCTGGCGGCGGTCTTTAACAGCGTCGCGCCGGGCGTGGTCTCCGAATCCACGCGCAGCAGCGTGCTGTTCCAGGCGATCCCGTTCTTCATGGCGTTCGTCGGTATCATTCTGATCTTCGTGCTGCTGATCGTCATTGTCGCGCTGCGCTTCAACGGCAAAGTGCCGCTGCGCACCTACAGGGGCATCGAGAACCTGACGATTGGCGGCATCATCTTCGGCACGGTTTGCCTGTTCAACCCGTGGAGCTTCGTTCCGTACCGCTACGGCTTTCTGCTGCTGCTGATCTCTACGCTCGCGTTCATCCTGTGGAGTCACGTTGCTCCGCCGCGCGCCGCCGACGCCGACGTGCCGCCGCTCACCCGTCCCCAGATGATCGCCGGGCTGGTCGTCGGGCTGGTGGTGCTGGTGGTGCTGACAGCAGCAGCCGTCTCGGTCAACGGACCGGCTGAGCCATACGGGCTGCGCGAGCGCGTCTGGAATTCCTACACGCCCGAACGCCAGGCGCAAGTGGCGGAAGCCGCCATCCAGCAGTTCAATACCGTCGAAATGCCGTTCCTGGTGATCTTCAACCTGTTTCCGGCGGCGCTGGCGTTTCTGGTCGTGCGCGAACTCGTCGGCGGCGCGCGCCGGCGTGAGTCAGCACCACCGCGAGTTGTTCCGGCGGTTGGCGGGGGAGATTGATCGATGGCGATACTGCGCGGTGAAATACTCCGGCGGCTGCACGCCCAGCGCGCTGCCGGCAAGCCGATCATCGGGACAGGCGCGGGCACAGGCATTTCCGCCAGGTTCGAGGAAGCGGGCGGCAGCGACCTGATCATCATCTACAACTCCGGGCGCTACCGTATGGCGGGGCGCGGCTCGCTGGCGGGCTTGATGGCTTACGGCGACGCCAACGCCATCGTCATGGAGATGGGCGGCGAAGTGCTGCCGGTCGTCCGGGATACGCCGGTGCTGGCGGGTGTCAACGGAACCGACCCGTTCCGGCTGATGCCCGTGTTTCTGCGGCAGGTGCGCGACGCGGGTTTCTCTGGCGTGCAGAACTTCCCGACCATCGGCTTGTTCGACGGCGTGATGCGCATCAATCTCGAAGCGACCGGCATGGGCTACGACAAAGAAGTCGAGATGATCCGTATCGCCCACGACATGGATTTGTTCACGTCGCCCTACGTCTTCAATGTCGACGAGGCGCGGGCGATGGTCGAGGCGGGCGGCGACCTGATCGTCTGCCACGTCGGGCTGACGACGGCGGGCAGCATCGGCGCGGGGCACGCCATGACGCTCGACCAGGCGGCGGACAGGGTCAACGAGATTGCCGCTGCCGTGTGGACTATCGACCGCGAGCGGCTGGTCATCTGTCACGGCGGTCCGTTCGACGAGCCAGAGAACGTCGCGCTTGCGCTGCCGAAGATGCCGGGGATTGCCGGGTTTTACGGCGCATCGAGCGCCGAGCGCCTGCCGACCGAGCGCGCCATACGGGCACAGGTCGAGGCATTCAAATCGCTGAAATTGCATTAGCAGAACCGCTTTGGGTTCTGTAGGGGCGCACGGCAGTGCGCCCACCTTGCTTGAGGGAAGCTTTCATAGGGACGCGGTACGCTGCGCCCTTGCACGCCAATAAATCGGGCACGACACGGGTCAACCGTTTAATTGACAAAATCTATTCATTGAGGAGAGCTTGCTATGAAAATTGGAATGCACAACTGGATGCGCCCGGAGCCGCTCGAAGTCACGCTCAAGCGGCTGCACGACCTCGGCTACAACGGCATCGAGATCATGGGCGAGCCGCGCAAGTACGACGTGAAGGAAGTGCGCGCGCTGCTCGACAGGTATCAGCTTGAATGCTACGGCTCGGTCACCATCATGGTCGCCGGGCGCGACCTGATCCACGCCGACCCCTACTTCCGTGAAATGTCGATCCAGTACGCGAAGGAATGTGTCGATCTGGTCGGCGCGCTCGGCGGCAGCCTGCTCACGCTCGTGCCCAGTGAAGTCGGCAAGATCGTGGCGATGGCAGACCCCGAAACCGAGTGGGCGTGGGCGGTCGCCGGCATCCGCCAGATTGCCGAACAGGCGCGCAAGTACAACGTCCGCGTCGGTCTGGAGCCGCTCAACCGCTTCGAAACCAATTTCCTGAACCGCCACGATCAGGCGCTCAGGCTGGCGGAAGATGTCGGCATGGACAACGTCGGCGTGTGCCTCGACGCTTTCCACATCAACATCGAGGAAGCCGACCCGTATCAGGCGATTCTCAACACCGGTGCGCAGTTGGTCGATTTCCACGTCGCCGACAACAACCGCTTCCCGCCGGGCGGCGGCGCGATTGACTGGGCGAAGATGATTTCGACGCTCAGGCAGGCGGGCTACGACGGCTGGATCACCAGCGAATTCGTCGTGCCGCTGGATCGCTCGCCGCTGGCGACCAAGGACGAGGACGCCGGGACGACCGCCACCGACGCTGAACTCAAGTTCATCCGCGATCACGGTAGCGACCTGATGAGCGATGCCGCCTATTCGAAGCACGTCGAAAATGCCGTCAAGCACCTCAGGGCGAGCGGCGCGTGACATGGCGACCGTCCTCCTGATCGGCACGCTCGACACCAAAGGACCCGAAACGGCGTACCTGCGCGACCGCGTCCGCGAATTCGGCTGCGACGTGCTGGTGCTCGATTCGGGTATTCTGGGCGAAGCCGTCGGGATTGAAGCGGATTTCGACCGCCGCACCGTCGCCGAAGCCGCTGGATCGACCATCGACGCGCTGCGCAGTGCCGGGACGCGCGGCAAAGCTGTCGAGGAGATGCTGAAGGGGGTACGCCGCATCACGCTCGACCTGTACGACGCGGGCAAGATACACGGCGTTGCTTCGCTGGGCGGCGCGGAAGGCGCGGTGCTGGCGGCGTCGGCGATGAAGGTGCTGCCGGTCGGCTTCCCCAAGCTGATCGTCTCGCCGCTGGCGTCGGGGCATCGCAAATTCGCCCCGTTCGTCGGCACGAAAGACGTGATGGTCATGCACTCGGTGGTGGACATCCTCGGCTTGAACCCGGTCAGCCGCGCCGTTTTTGACAGCGCCGCCGCCGCGATCGCTGGCATGGCGCAGACATATGCCCGCCGAGCAGCGGAAACCCCCGCCCGCAAAGCGGTCGCCGCGTCCATGCTCGGCAACACCACCCGCCCGCTCATGCACATCCGCCCGCAGGTCGAGGCGCTGGGGCTGGACTTCGTGATCTTCCACGCCAACGGCGTCGGCGGTCGCGCGATGGAAGAACTGATCGCGCAGGGGTATTTCGCCGCCGTGCTGGATTACACCCTGAGCGAGGTCGCCGGGTATATCGCCGGGGGGTTCCACAACGCCGGCGAAACGCGCCTTGACGCGGCGGCACAGGCGGGGATTCCGCAGGTGATCGTGCCCGGCTGCCTCGACTTCATGGTGTTCGGCGCGAAGGACGAAGTGCCGGAGCAGTTCCGCGACCGCCCGACGTACTACCACAACCCGGAATTCACGCTCGTGCGCCTGACGCCCGACGAGCAGCTTCGGGCGACGCAGTTTGTCGCCGACACGCTGAAACGGGCGACGGGCGCGGTGACAGTGGTCGTGCCGCTGGGCGGCGGCTCGATCATGGATATCGACGGCGGCGAATTCTGGCTGCCGGAGACCAACCGGCGCTGCCGGGACGCCCTGCGCGCCGCGCTCAAGCCGGAAATTGAATACCGCGAGGTCGACGCGCACATCAACGACCCGCGTTTTGCTGAAACCGCCCGTGATGCCTTGATCGGGCTGCTGGAACTGGAACGGTGATCGACTTCAGTAGGATTGACGGTCGAGTGGAAGGAAGACGGTGACGATGACAGCTCGAACAACCAAATCTCTGGGATTTCCCTCGTTCTGCCTCGGCGATCTCAGCTATGTCGACGTGCAGGCATATCTCAAGCACTCGGATACGATTCTGATCCCCAAAGCCAGCCTGGAGCAGCACGGCCCGCACCTGCCGCTGTACTGCGACACCATCACCGCGACCGAAGTCGCCAGCCGCGCGGGCGAGGAAGCAGGCATCCTGTACACGCCGACGCTCTGGCTCGGCTATTCACCCCAGCACATGCGCGCCCCCGGCTTCGGCGCTGGGACGATCACGCTGCGGGCGGACACCTACCTGAATGTGCTGTACGACATCGGGCGCAGCCTGATTCATCACGGTTTCAACCGCCTGATCTTCGTCAACGGGCACGGCTCGAATGTCAAGGTGGTCGACCCGGTGCTGCGCCGCCTGCGCTACGAAACCGGCGCGCTGATCGCCTATTACAAGCCCTATGCCGAGCGCTACATTGGCATGTTGAAGGACGTGCTCGAAGGACCGGTGGAGGAAACGCCCGGCTGGCACGCCGGTGAGCTGGAAACCTCGCAGGTGTTGGCGCACAACCCCGATCTCGTCCGGCTCGACCGCGCCAAGACCGACAAGGCGCACGCGCCGGCATGGTTGGGCGAGGCGTGGGCGAAGAAGGACGGGATGCCTGACGCTGAATTCGAGGGTTACCAGTATTTCAACTTCCCGTTCGACCACGAGGAATTCACCGACTCCGGCGTGATGGGCGTCCCGCAGCGCGGCACTGCCGAGAAGGGCGAAACCGCCTTCAGCCGCTTCTCGACCCACCTGATCCACGCCGTCGAAGAACTCGAAAAGGTCGAAGTCAACGTCAGGAATCGCGACTGGACTGAGGGCAAAGCATGGCTGCCGTAAGCGCGGTCGATCTGCTTCAGCCGCTCGAACGGATCGTCGGCGCGGCGAGTGTCACCGCCCAGCCGGAAGCGCTCGTGGCATATGCTGGCGACCAGTGGTGGTACGCCATCGCCGCCGCTGCCGCGAACCAGCCGGTTAGCCGCCCCGACCTCGTCGTCAAGCCCACCATGCCGGAGCAGGTCGCCGAGATCGTGCGGCTGGCGAACGCGCGCGGCGTGCCGATCACCCCCTGGGGCGGGGGCAGCGGCGTGCAGGGTGCTGCCAATGCCGACCGGGGCGGCATCATCCTTGACCTGCGCGCCATGAGCCGCGTCCGCCATCTCGACGAGAAATCGCTGATCTGCGAAGTCGAAGCCGGCAAGAACATCCGCGACTTCGAAGCCGAACTCAACGCGCAGGGCTTGTCGTTCACCCACTATCCTGCGTCGGCGGAATGGGCGACCATCGGCGGATCGATTGCGGCGCGCGGCTCAGGCGTGATTTCGACCAAGTACGGCAAGATCGAAGACCACGTCCTCAGCCTCGAATTCGTCACGCCCACCGGCGAGATCGTCCACACGCCGAGCGTGCCGCGCCACGCCGCCGGACCGGAGCTGACGCAGCTACTGGTCGGCGCGGAAGGTGTGTTCGGCATCATCACGGCGGCGCGCGTGCGGCTGCGGCTGCTGCCGAAGCACCGGGTGTTCGTCGTCGCCGCCTTCAAAAATCTGGGGGATGGCATCGAAGCCGGGCGGTGCATCATGACCACCGGGCTAAAGCCTGCCGTCATGCGCCTGTACGACGCCGAAGCCGCTTCGCATAGTCTCGCGCGGGCAGTGGAAACCCCGCTGCCGAACCCGACTAACGTCATGATGTTCGACGGCGAATATCCCGATCTGGTCGAGCTGGAAGCAGAAAAAGCCGTCGGGATTTGCATGGCGCAGGGCGGCAAACTGCTTCCGGCGGCGATTGGCGCGACCTGGTGGGAGCGGCGCTACGTCTTCTACTATCCGCCCTATGCCCCTGAACTGCCGAGCATCTGGGGCACGCTCGACGTGGTCGCCGACTTCGAGCATATCGAGGCGGTCTACCACGCCGCGACCGATGCCATCCGTGCCGCCTGTCCGCCGGAGTGGAATCTCTCGCTGACCACCCACTTCTCGCACTGGTACGAGTGGGGATCGATGATCTACGCCCGCATGAAAATCCCCACCGGACCCGCCGACCTCGCCGAAGCGACGGCGCTGCACGACCGGTTGTTCCGGGCGGGCGTCGAAGCGTCGCTGGCGGCGGGCGCGGTGCTGAACGATCATCACGGCGTCGGGCTGCGGCTGCTGCCGTACATGCCCGCCCAATACGGGGCAGGGCTGGACGCGCTTTCGCGCATCAAACGGGCGCTTGATCCGAACGGGATTCTGTGCCCCGGCAAGCTGGGGTTGTGATGCCGCTGCGACACGGCATGTTGTAGGGGCACTGCCTCGCCCGTGATGCCGCCGTCGATTTGCTTGACGCCTTTCTCGCGCCGGACTACACTATCGCCCCTCACAAATAACCAATCTCGACGGGGAGCCTGGCATGACGGTCTCGCTGGATAATTCCAGGGCGGTCTATCAGGGCATCAAGGACGCCGGAATCCGGTTCATTTCGGCGCTGCCGGAAACCTGGCTCGTCTACCTGCTGCAGATGGCGGAAGACGACCCGGAGATGTGCCTGATCGAGGTCGCCAAAGAGGAAGAAGCCATCGGCATCGCCGTCGGCGCGCACTTCGCCGGGCAGCCGAACCTGCTGCTCATGCAGAATCACGGCTTTCTGGGGTCGATTAACGGCATTGTCTCGCTGGCGATGCTCTACCGCGTGCCGCTGTGCATGTTGATCGCACATCGCGGGCACATGGGCGAGCCGTACCCCTGGCACACGCAGGGCGGTATCGTCACCGAGCCGGTGCTGCGCGCGCTCGGCATCCCGTTCGACTACGCTCGCGACCCGGCGAAGGTCGGCAGGCAGATCAGGCAGGCGCACATCTACTCGCAGAGTTCACTGTCGCCGGTCGCGCTGCTGCTCTCGCGTGATCTGATGGAGGATTGACGATGAAGCGCGCCAAGTGCATCGAAGCCATCTACCCGGAACTGCAGGACAAGCTGGTCGTGACCATCATGGGGGCGTGCGCGCAGGAATTGTACGATCTCGGTCACTGCGAGAATTTCTTCTATTTACAGCACGCGATGGGCTTGGCGTCGTCGATTGGCTTGGGGCTGGCGCTCAACCTGCCGGACGAGAAAATCGTCGTGCTCGACGGCGACGGCTCGCTGCTGATGAACCTGGGCACGCTGACGACGCTGGCGCGCTACCGCCCGCCGAACCTGACGCACATCGTCTTCGACAACGGCAGCCTGCTTTCGACCGGCGGCTTCGCCTCGCACACGACCAGCGGCGTCACCGACCTCGCCGCAATCGCGCGCGGAGCGGGCGTGCCGAACGTCGCTTCGGTGACGACGCCGATGGATTTCGTCGGTGCAGTGGCAGACGCCTTCGAGCGCGCCGAACTCAGCGTGGTCGTGGCGAAAGTCGAAGCCGTCGGACCGGATCACTTCGGCATGGATTTGAAGCTGCCGGAGAATGCCTTCCAGTTCGAGCGCTACATTCGAGAGAAACAAAGGCGCGTCAGAAGTTAAACGTGACAGGTTAAATGCGATTACGGAGCGCGTTGTTTTTACTTTTAACTTTCTACCTTTAACTTTTAACTATCTTTTTCAGGAGTTCCCATGCCCGCAAAAGTGACGATTTTATCCCTGCTGGTCGAAGAACTGAACAGCGGTCGTATTAAGGTGGTCGACCTGTCGCAGCCGCTTGGCGAGGATACGGTCGTCATCGATCTGCCGCCGCAGTTCGCGTCGTCGCCGGGTTTCACCCGCGATGTCATTTCGTCCTACGACGATAAAGGCCCCGCCTGGTACTGGAATACGATCCACCTGGGCGAGCATACTGGCACGCACTTCGACGCGCCGATCCACTGGATCACCGGCAGGGATTACGCCAACAACGCCACCGACACCATCCCGGCACGGCAGTTCGTCGGCGCTGCCTGCGTGATCGACGTGACCCAAGAGGTCGCGCTGTACGAAGATTTCCTGCTCACGCGCGAGCATGTGCTGGCGTGGGAAGGCGAGCACGGCAAAATTCCGGCGGGCGCGTGGGTGCTGCTGCGCACCGACTGGTCGAAGCGCGCCGGGCGCGACGCTTTTCTGAACACCAGAGCCGACGGACCCCATTCGCCCGGCTGGCACGCCGACTGCGTGAAGTTTTTGGCGAACGAGCGCGACGTGCTGGGCGCGGGGGTGGAAACGGTCGGCACGGACGCGGGGCAGGCGGGCGCGTTCGATCCGCCGTTCCCGTGCCACACCTTCATGCACGGCGCGGGCAAATTCGGCTTGGCGAGCCTGAAAAACCTCGATCAACTGCCGCCCACTGGCGCGATTGTCATCGCCGCGCCGCTGAAGATCGTCAACGGGTCGGGCAGCCCGGTGCGCGTGATTGCTTTGGTTCCTGAATCGTAGCATCGTAGGGGCGCACGGCTGTGCGCCCGTCATCATAATTTGAAATCGTCATCGTAGGGGCACGACACGTCGTGCCCGCTTTTTTCTTCCTGCTTACACCAGCAGTTCCCGGTGTTTGGTCAGCGCGTCGATCAGGCAGTCGATATCGTGCTGATTGTTATAGGCGTGTGGCGAGATGCGCAGGTTGTCGTCGCGGCTCGACGTGATGATGTTCTCGTTCGCCAGCCACTTGACCAGCAGATCAACCTTATGCGAGCGCACCGTGATCAGCGCGCCGTGCTTGGCAGGGTCGGCGGGCGTTACCAGATTGAACCCGCGCTGCATCACGCCTTCCTTGATCGCCCCGGTCAGTTCGCCAATCTGCCGCTCGATGCTCTCCAACCCGACCGACTGGATCAGCTTGATCCCGGCGACGGCGGCATAAGTATTGGGCACGGGCGGCGTCCCCGCTTCGAAGCGGCGGGCGGTGGGCGCGGGGGTGTTGTGATAAATGTCCATCGCGAAGATATTCGCCTGCGAGAACCAGCCCATCGTCGTCGGGTTTAGCTCGTTGAGCAGTTCCTTGCGCACGTACAGATATGCCAAGCCCGCCGACGCCAGCAGATATTTCAGCACCCCGCCGACCAGGAAATCGACGCCCAGCTTCTTCACGTCGATTGGCATGGTTCCGAGCGCCTGATAGCTGTCGACCAGCACCTTCGCGCCTTTGGCGTGCGCCAGCTTGACAATCGCCGGGATATCCAGCTTCGCGCCGTTGCGAAAGCAGACGTGCGTGACCGACACGACCGCCGTGCGCTCGTCAATGGCGTCGGCGAAGCGCTGGAGCGGGATGCTGTTCCCGGCGGCGGGCACGTGGACGACCTGCGCGCCGCGCTGTTCCTGCGCGTGCCAGATTTGCGCGACGGTTGGGAATTCGAAGTCGCTGACGACGATTTTGTTGCGCTCGCCGCTGAAGTCGAAGGCGCTGGCGAGCGCGCTCACCCCGGCGGAAACCGAGGTCGTGACCCCCACTTCCGACGCTTCAGCATTGACCAGCCCGGCGAAGGCGCTGCGGGCGGCTTCCTGCCGTTCAACCCAGTATTCCCAGGGCGAGCCTTTCTCGTCCCAGTCGCCCAGGTAATCGGCGTAGGCGAGACGCACCTCGTTGGAGAGCGCCCCCTGCGAGCAGCTATTCAGGTAGATTTTGTCCCGGAAGATCGGGAAGTGGTTGCGAAAATCCATGCTCTTTCCTTTAGTGCTGGGTGTTGAGCAAAATTTATCGGGTTAAAAGTTACAAGTTGAAAGTTAAAAGTGTCCTGACGCGACCACTTTCAACCTTTAACTTTTCACTGTTTTACCTTAGTCCTCAGTCCTTGTCCCTTAGTCCTTTACCGTCCGAGATATGCCTTGCGCAGTTCGTCGTGATCGAGCAGGTTGGCGGCGGTGTCAGTCAGCACGACGCGCCCGGTTTGCAGCACGTAGCCGCGTGTGGCAATCGACAGCGCCATGTTCGCGTTCTGCTCGACCATGAAGATCGTCACGCCCTGGCGGTTCACCTGCTGGATGATCTCGAAGTTGTGCTCGACCAGCAGCGGCGCTAATCCCATCGACGGCTCGTCCATCAGCAGCAGCCTGGGGCGCGACATTAGCGCGCGCGCCATTGCCAGCATCTGCTGTTCGCCGCCGCTGAGCGTGCCGCCCGGCTGATGCAGGCGCTCTTTCAAACGCGGGAACAGCGCCATGATCCGCTCGAAATCCTCGCGTATGCCGTCGTGATCGCGGCGCAGGTATGCGCCCATCTGCAAATTTTCCAGCACGCTCATCGAGCCGAAGATGCGGCGGTTTTCCGGCACGACCGCCATGCCGCGCTCGACGCGGTAGCTGGTCGGGTACGATTCGACCGCCACGCCGTCGAATTCCACCTGTCCGCTGGCAGGCTTGACGATGCCGAGGATCGTCTTGAGCGTGGTCGATTTTCCCGATGCGTTGCCGCCCAGCAGGCACACCAGTTCGCCGGGGTACACTTCGAGATTGACGTCCTGCAGGATGTGAATCAAGCCGTAATAGGTGTTGATGTCGTGCAGGCGCAGCAGCGGTTCTCTCGGCGCGGGCATCATTTCCGCTCCGTGCGCGAATTGTGACCGAGATAGGCTTCGATCACCGCCGGGTCGCTGGCGACGCGGTCGAACGTCCCCTCGCTGATCTTCACGCCGTGATCGAGCGCGATCACCCGGTCGGAGATGCCGCCGACTACGCTCATATCGTGCTCGATCAGCACGATAGTCAGCCCCAGTTCGTCGCGCAGCTTGGCGATCAGCTCGGTGACCTCGCCGGTCTCGTTGGGGTTCATCCCGGCAGCGGGTTCGTCGAGCAGCAGCAGGCGCGGCTCGGTCATCAGCGCGCGGGCGATTTCGAGGCGTCGCCGGTTGGCATACGACAGGCTGTAGGCGGGCTGGTCGAAGCGGTAGCCGACCAGCCGCTCGCCGAAGAACGCCAGCTTCTGTTCGGCAAGCGCGCGAATCTGCGCTTCTTCGCGCCGGTAGCCGGGCGTCCGCAGGATCACCTGAAGCCAATTGGCGTGGGTGCGGGCGAAGGCAGCGCTCATCACGTTTTCGATCACGGTCATGTTCAGGAACAGCCGCAGACTCTGGAATGTCCGGGCGATGCCGCGCCGGGTGATGGCGTGCATCTCGCTCCCGACAATCGATTTGCCGCTAAACAGGATGTCGCCGCCGTCGGGGCGGTACAAGCCGGTCATCAGGTTCAGGACGGTTGTCTTGCCCGCGCCGTTGGGTCCGATCAGGCTGACGATCTCGCCGGGTTCGACGCGGAAAGACAGGTCGCTGACCACCTGCAAGCCGCCGCAATGCTTGGCTACGGGACTGAGTTCGAGCAGCGCCATTTAGAAACCCAGGACTGAGTGCCGGGGACGGGTGACTGAGACCATCCGCGGACTCGTGAACAATCGATGTGAAGCAGCGCTATTTGCGGTGATTACGCACATATGGAGTGTCATCTATACTCAGTCCTCGAATCTCAGTCCTCAGTCCTGAATCTATACGACCTCGACCCGGCGCTGACCAAGCAGCCCATTCGGGCGATAGATCATCAGCACGATCAGCACCACGCCCACGAACAGCAGCCGGGTGATGCTCGGCTCCTGCGAAAGCCGCGTCTCCCACACGAACGCCAGCAGGTACAGCGTCGGGATCAGCGCGACGAACCGCCACCGGCTGCGGCGAATCCGCGTGACGCCCAGCACCAGCGCGATCAGCACCCCGAAGGCGAGGTTGCCCGCCTGCACCGGGTCGGGCAGCCCGACCAGCCAGCCGCGCACAATATTGCTGAAATCGGAGTTGGTCTTCGCCAGCGGCACGAACGTTTCCGGCGCGAGCGCGGGCAGCGCGGCGCGCAGCACGAAGCCGAACACCAGCAGCACGCCGACCAGCAGCGGTGTCTGCCAGCGCGGTTTGAGCACGCTCCCCAGCAGCAGGATCACGCCGGCGTAAAACAGCTTGCCGGCGAGGTCGGCGTTGCGCAGCACGTCCGGCACGGCGATGATGAGCAGCGCGCCCAGCAGCACGCCGGGCAGGCTGCCGATGCCGCCGAGGACGATGATCGCGTAGATGTTGATCAGGAAGGTGGTGTCGAAGTTGCCCGGAAACACCGACCCCTGCCACGCCGCGAAGATGCCGCCGCACAGCCCGGCGATAGCCGCTCCGGCGGCGAACGCCTGAATCTTCAGGCGGCGCGTCGGCATTCCCATCGCTTCGGCGGCAAGCTCATCTTCGCGCAGCGCCGACCACGCCCGCCCGACCCGCGATTGGCGCAGGTGATAGATTACCAGCATCATCACCGCCAACAGGATCAGCAGGATGTAGTAATGGTCGATGACGGTTCGGGCAGTGAAGCCGAAGAAGCTGAGCGGGTCGAGGTTGACGATCCCGTTGGGACCGCCGGTGAGGTCGAGCGGCTTTTCCTGCCCCGGCAGCGAGACGCGCGTTAGGCTGGTGGTCAGTTGGACGAACACCAGCCCGAAACCGAGCGTCACGATGGCAAGATAATCGCCGATCAGCCGCAGCGACGGCAAGCCGAGCAGCAAGCCGAACAGCGCCGTCACCGCCGTGATGATGACCAGCGTGATCGGCGTCGGCAGGTGAACGCCGGTGAAGGGCGACGACAGGTAAGCGTAGGCATACGCGCCGATGCCGTAAAAGGCGACGAAGCCCAAATCCAGCAAGCCCGCGTAACCCACGACCACGTTCAAGCCGAGCGCCAGCGTGCCCAGCAGCGCTACATTTCCGGCGACGCGGATCGCGAAGGTGTTGTCGGTCAGCAGCGGCAGCGCTGCGCCGAGCGCGACCATCACCACCAGCCAAGCCCACGCCGGCAGCCGCGCGCCGAGGTGCTCGACCAGCCCGGCGAGACCGGTCCTGCGGCTGACGCGCTGCCCGTACTGCTGCACCCATTGATCGACGCCGATTTTTTGCTCGGACATGGGCTACACCTTCTGCGCCAGCCGCGCACCCAGCAGCCCCTGCGGGCGAAGGAGCAGCACGACCACCAGCACCACGAAGGCGACCACGTCCTTGTAGGTGGACGAGATGAAGCCGACGGCGAACGTCTCGGCGATGCCCAGCACGAAGCCGCCGAGCATCGCGCCGGGGATGCTGCCGATGCCGCCCAGCACCGCCGCCGTGAAACCCTTCAGCCCGGCGGTGAAGCCCATGAAGTGCCACACGCGGGTGAACACGATCCCGCTGAGCACGCCCGCCGCGCCTGCCAGCGCGCTGCCGACGAAGAACGTGAAGATAATCACCCGGTCGACATCGACGCCCATCAGTGCTGCTGCCTCGCGGTCAATCGACACGGCGCGCATCGCCTTGCCCAGCCGGGTATTGCGCACCAGATATCGCAGCACGATCATCAGCACGATGGCGGCAGCGATCACCAGCGCCCGCGTCGCTGACAGCCGGGCATTGCCGATTTCAAAGCCCAGCGCCGGCGGGATCAGCTCCTGCATTTCGTAATTGCGGTACTGCGCCGTGAGCGTAAGCTGGACGGCGTTCTGGATGAAGAACGACACGCCCAGCGCGCTGATCAGCGGGGCGATGCGCGGCGCGCTGCGCAGCGGGCGGTAGGCGAAGCGTTCGATGACCACGCCCAGCACGCCGCAGCCGAGCATTGCCGCCAGCAGCATGAGCAGGATTACCCCGACCGGGACGATCAGTGGACCACTTTCCGGGACGAGCGCGATCATCACGCCGTAGCCGATGAACGTGCCGACCATATACACGTCGCCGTGCGCGAAGTTCAGCAGCCGCAGCACGCCGTAGACCATCGAATAGCCGAGCGCGATCAGGGCGTAGACTGCCCCCAGCGTCAAGCCGTTGATCAGTTGCTGCGGCAGCGTTGCGAAGAAAATATCCATGTGGGCAGGTTCGTCAAGATTTCGAGTAAACCGGGGCGACACAGCCGTGCCGCCCGGTGAACGTCTGAGGATGAAATGCCCCGTTCTTGACGACGAACAGGCGTTACGAGCCGGATTCGTCGCCCATCGTCGGCAGGTAGACGAACGCGCCGTCCTGCACCTGGAAGATGTAGAACGCGGCGTCGAGCACGTCGCCGTTCTCATCAAACGCGATCGGCACGCCCATCACGCCCTGCTCGATGTCGGTGTTGGCGACTTCGGCGCGCACGGTTTCGCGGCTCAGGTCGCCGGCTTCATACGCGCGCTGGATCGCCTGAAGGATGACCGTCATGGCGTCGTAGGCGGGCGGGCCGAACGTGCTGCCGAATTCGCCGTATTCTTCGATATAGCGCGCGACCGTATCCGCCGCCGATTCGAGGCTGTGAATGTCCGGGGCGAACGACGAAGCGTAAGCGCCGTCAGTTGCGCCGCCCGCGTCGATGAAGTCCGAGGACTGGAAACCGTCCGCGCCGAACAGCACCAGAGAGACGCCCTGTTCCTGCATATTGCGGGCAATCTGCGCGCCCTGCGAGGCGATCTGACCAGGGAAGAAGATCGCGCCGGCGTCGGTCGCGCCGATGCGCGTCACCAGCGCCGAAAAGTCGGTGTCGTCCTGTGTGACCGATTCGCGCCCGGCAATCGTGCCGCCGGCAGCTTCAAAGGCGGCGGTCGCTTCGTCTGCCAAGCCGACCGAGTACGATGACTGGTCATCGATCACGAACAGCGAGGTCACGCCGAGTTCGCTGTAAATGTAATTGCCGACCGTCGGGCCCTGCGCGGCGTCGGTAGGCACGTCGCGGAAGAAGGTATTAAAGCCGGTGGTGGTCAGGCTGGGGCGCGTTGCCGAGCTGCTGATATGCGCCAGACCCGCGTCGAGGAACTGTTGCTGCGTCGCTTCGACTTCCTGACTGCCCGCCGGACCGACGACGCCGTAGATATCGGCATCGGCGACCAGCGATTCGGCGACGGTCACGGCAATCGCCGCGTCAAGCTGCGTGTCGCCTTCCACCACTTCGACGTTCCAGCCGGTGGCGGCGTTGAAATCTTCAACCGCCAGTTTCGCCCAGTTCAACTGCTCCATGCCGATGGACGCGGCGGGTCCGGTGATCGGCGCCATTACCCCGACCTTGATCGGCACGTCCGGCGCGTCGGACTGCGCGAAGGCAAAGCCGTTCAGGGCGACCAGAAGCGCCGCCAGCGCGATCAGTACAAAGGGTGTTTTGCGGGAAAAAGACATTGTGACATCCTTTTTACAGACTACAGACCGACGATTATTGGCAGACTCGGCCCGACGCGCCGCTGCTTGTGCGGGAACGGTACGATGTGGGAGGTCAGCTTTCGCTGTTACGGTCATACGGGATGATCTGATCCCATTCATCAGCGCTGGAGCGCGCCACGAATGCCACGACCGGCTCGGTATCGCTCATGTTGAAAACCTCGTGCGGGATACCCGGCTCGATGAAGATGAAATCGCCCGCCTGGTTTTCGAGCACGTTCTTCAGCCCCGGACCGAATTCGTGCCGGACGCGCCCTTCGACGATGTACAGCATCACCTCGAAATCGACATGGATATGCGCGCCCGCGACGCCGCCCGGCGGGATCGTCGCTACGTTGATCGACAATGCCTTCGAGCCGACGTTCTTGGACGACATGCCCGTCTTATAGTGGATGCCGTTCCAGCCGCGATGCGTGCCGCTGCCGCGAATCGTGGCGATGCCATCGTACATTTCGACGCTCTGCTTCAGATCCTCGTGAGTATCTGCCATTCCCGTCTATCCTCTTGCGCCCAACAAAGGTGGGCGGTCAGTGTAACGTTAAGGGGTTGTAATTGTCCAGTTTGGGAAAGAATTCACAGCCGGGGCAAGATAGGCTTGTGTGCGCGGCTGCGCTATACTTGCCGCCCGCGCAACACGGAGGCAGTTCGATGCGATATACCAACCTCGGACGGACGGGCTTGAAGGTGTCGGTGGTCGGGCTGGGCTGCGGCAATTTCGGCGGCATCGGCAGCGCGCCCGCGTTCTTCGGCAAAGGTGAAACCGAGGAAGAAGCCTTCGCGCTCATGGACGCTGCCTGGGAAGTGGGCATCAACTTCTTCGACACAGCCGATGCTTACGGCGGCGGTCGCAGCGAGGCGTGGATCGGCAACTGGCTGCGGTCGAAAGGATCGTCCGTCCGCGACCAGTTGATCGTCAGCTCGAAGGTGTTCAACCCGGTGGGCGAGGGGGTCAACGATTACGGGCTGTCGCGGCGGCACATCTTTAAACAGGTTGAAGCGAGCCTGCGCCGGTTGGGTGTCGATCATCTAGATATGTACCTGATCCACGAACCCGACCCGCAGACGCCGCTCGAAGAAACGCTGCGCGCACTCGACGACCTGATCCATCAGGGGATGGTGCATTACATCGGCGCGTCCAACATGCCCGGCTGGCTGATGACCAAAGCGCTGTGGTTGAGCGACAAGTACAACCTGCACCGCTTCGAATGGGTGCAGAATTCGTACAGCCTGCTGGAACGCCGCGACGAAGCCGAAATCCTGCCGCTGTGCGCTGACCAGGGCTTGGGTTACACGCCGTTCAGCCCACTGGCGGGCGGCTGGCTGACCGGCAAGTACCAGTCCGCTGCCGACTTCCCAACCGGATCGCGCATGACGATGCGCCCGGAACCGTATTTCCGCTACCTGAACGACGAGACGTTTGCCGGGTTGGCGCGCTTCGGAGCCGAAGCCGAGCGGCGCGGCGTCAGCATGGGCGGGCTGGCGCTGGCGTGGGTGATGAGTCACCCGCTGGGGATCGCGCCGATCATCGGACCGCGCAAATTACCGCATCTTGACCCGGTGTGCGAAGCCCTGTCGCTCGAACTGACGGCGGACGAGCGGGATGAACTCACGCGCCTGTTCCCGAATTTCTGATTCTTGGCGAACCTGGCGTCTTGGCGGTTGAAAAGTGTTTACAGCATAGATGA
>JADLHH010000448.1 GCA_020848855.1 Anaerolineae bacterium
ATCGCTCGCGTTCCTTGCGGCGCTGGAGCAGCCGCCCGGCAATATTGCCGTCTTTGGTGGGCTGGGAGTTGGCTTCCGGGGCGGGCGGGGCAGGGCGCGGCGGGTCGCCTGATGCGGGAGTCGGCTCCGGCGCGGGTGGCGTCGCGGCGGCGTCGCGGCGGCTGCGCAGCGCGGCGACCGTGCCGGCGCGCGGTTGTTCGCCGGTCGTCTGGGCGCGGGCGCGCGCCTTCGCCCCCATCAGCGACGACAGTCGCCCGGATGTCTCGCCCGATTCGTCCGCACTCCGGCGGGTGAGGGCAGCCCGCACCCGCGCCAGATCGGATCGCGTGATCAGCAGGCGGCGCACCGCCACGTCGAACGGGAGCAGCACCAGCGCCAGCAGCAGCAGTACCGGCGCGAGCGGTGTCAGCGATGCCTGCGCCGCCAGGTTGTGCGTGAACGCCGCGCCGGGATCGTCGGCGAACGACCCGCCGCCGGTCAGCCCGGCGAGCGTGGGCAGCACGCTTTCGCCCTGCGGGCGGTACTCTGGCGAATAGCTCATCACCCAGCCGATGATCTCGTCGAGCGCGCCGCCATTTTCGAACAGCCGCACCAGGTACGCGCCCTCGCTGGTCGGGTCGAACCACGCCACGTACTCGCCCGGCGCGGTCTGCTGAAGTTGAATGGTGCGCGACGTTTGATCGGGATAGATCAGCGAGCCGCTCAGACTCAAGCCGTTGAGGAAGCCGCCGTCGGCGGTGCGGGCGTCGACCGTCAGTTTCGCCTGCTCGCCTTCCATCGTGACCTGCGCCTCGATGTTGTTGTTCGTGCCTTCGGTGATCGTCCAGCGCACCGCCTGATTCCAGAAGCGGGCGAAGTCGTCCCAGCCGACCCAGTTGCTCGCCCAGCGGGCGGTGGCGTCGCTGGTGAAGGCGACCGAACGCCCCAAGCCGTACTGCCACGCCGCCAGTACCGGGTCGTTGAAATCGTCGCCGGTGCGCAGGATGACCTGCGCCGTCTGTTTGGGCGTCGTCGCCACGTAGCCGAGCAGCGACGGCGCGCTGGTGATCCCGCTCATGATCGGGCTGATCGCCGTCAGGGCGGGCACGAACTCGTTTTCGATGATGTACGAGCGTGTCGCCAGCACCGTCTCCTGCGTGAAGATCGTCGGGATCGAGTCGATGGACGCCGTCAGGTGGAAATTGCCGCCGCCGGCTTCCGCCATATCGCTCAGGAATGACGACGCGCTGGTGCCGATGGCGATCACCGAGGTCGTCACGCCAAAATTCTCGTTGAGGTCGCGCGTCAGTTCGACCAGACCCTGCGCGCTCGCCCCGCCGTCGGTGAGCAGGATGATGTGCTTGCGCTGTGACGGTTCCTGCTGCATCGCCGTGCCCGCCAGTTCCATACCGGCGAGGATGTCGGTGCCCCCGCCCGCGCGCAGCGTGGCGACGAGGTTTTGCAGCCCGAAGCGGTCGAGCACCGGCTGCGGCTGCGCAATCCAGTAACCGGCGGTGTCGAACGAGATGATGGCGGCGCGGTCAGTCGACTGCAGGAAGTCGAGCGAGCGGATGATCGCCTCTTTCGCCAGTTCGATATTCTCGACGCCGCTGGGTCCGATCATCGCCATGCTGCCGGAGCGGTCGATCACGTAGGCGATGGTCAACTGGGGCAGGCGCTGCTGGTCGCGGATTTGCATGTCGAGCGGCAGCGTTTCTTCGAGCGGCGTCTGGTAGTAGCCGCCGGGACCGTAGGCATCGGGTCCACCGACGACCACCAGCCCGCCGCCCAGGTCGCGCACGTAGGACTGCAGCGCTTCCATGCGCCCCGTCAGGCGCGGGGCGGGCACGTTGTCGAGGATGATGCTGTTGTACGCTGCCAGCGTCGCCACGCCGGTCGGCAGGCTGTCGGGTCGTACCACGTCGACGCTCAAGCCCTGTTCTTCACGCGCGCTGACGAGGTACTGCGCGTCGGCGTCGCTGGTCGAGACCAGCAGCACGCGCGGCGGACCGATCACCTGGCTGAAGGTCGAAAGCTGGTTGTTCTGGTAAAAGGCGTCGTTGGTGACCGGGTCGACCTGAACGCGAATGTCGCGGAAGCCGGTGCTACCGGCTTGCAGCGTCAGCACGTAGCGGTTGCTCCCCTGGCGGAGATCGACCGGCTCACGGTGGATGATCTCGCCGGACGCGAACACGGTAATGGTCGCGGGGGTCGCTGCTTCGGCGGTGACGGTCAGCCGCAGGTCGAACGACTGCCCCGCGCCGACCGATGCCGGGGCGCGCAGGTCGCTGAGCACGACTTCCGGCGCTTGCGGGCGCGCGAATTCGACGTAGCTGATCTCGACGCCGGTTGCCGCCGCGCGCCGCGCCACCATGTCGGCGTCGCCCACTGTCGGCAGCCCGTCGCTCAGGATAACAATCCGCTTGGCGGCTCCGGCGGGGAACAGCGCCATCCCCAGGCTGAGCGCTTCTTCGAGGTCGGTGTTACCGGTGATCGGCGTCGAGCGCAGCGGCGCGAGTTCGCGGACGCTGCTCATCGGGCGCTCGACCAGCGCGTTGCCGCCAAAGACCACCACCGCCGCCTGATCGTCGGGGCGCATGGTCGCCAGCGCGTCGCGGATGTAAGCCGCCTCGTCTTCGCGCGCCTGCTGTCCCAGGCTGTCGGAGACATCGACCAGAAACACGACCGCCAGCCGGTCGGCAGCGCCGACGATCTGCGTGCCCGCCAGCGCGAAGATCACCAGCGCCAGCAGCAGCACCCGCAGGATCAGGCTGGCGATATCGCGTCCGCGCCGGAAACGCACGCGCGGCAGCCCGATGTAGATCACGACGGGCAGCGTGAGCAGCAGCAGCAGCGCCAGCGGAGTAGTGAAGGTCATGTGCGAACTCTAAACTCTTACTTCAATGGCGATTGTACCGCAGATCAAAACCTCGTTTTGCGCCATCGCTTACGTCCTCACGCCGCGCAGGGGACTGAATACGGTCGGGGCGCGCAGCCGCCGGTGATAGGCGTACCACTCGATCAGCAGCACGATCAAGCCCAGCAGCGCCAGATACGTCCAGTATTCGCGCTGCCCGATCTCTTCCTCGACCGCCTGCGAGATGACCGTGCCGCCCAGCGTCAGCGACGGCTGCGGCGCGATGCTGCTCTCGTTGGGGTCGAGCAGATTGACGGCAAAAGTCGCGGTCTGCGCCGTCACGCCCCCGCTCAGCGATTCGACGGTGTACAAGCCGGGCTGGGATGTGTCGGCGAAGGCGAGCGTCGCGCCCCGGTACGTCAGCGTTCGGGTGTCGCCGTCCGGCAGCGTGATGCGCACCGAGTCGCTGTCTGCCGGTGGCGTGATCGCCAGCGTATCGCCGACGCGCAAGCCGTTGGGCGCGTCGATCAGGTTCGCCGGCGCGAACCAGTTCATCAGCGACGACATCAGAATCGGCCACTGGATTTGCAGCGGCAGGTCGCTGTCGCGCAGGTCGAACGTGAGGATGGCGACCTGGCGCGCGTTGACATCGCCCGCCAGCAGCAGCGGACCGCCGTCCACGCTGATCAGCGCATCTGCCCACGACGCCGCCACCTGCCGGAACTTGAGCAGGTTGACGCTGCTGAAATCGACGTAGGTCATGCGCGGGTCGCTGCGCTGGACGCGCGGGTTGGTCGCCTGCGTGCTTTCCGCGCCGACGGCGAACAGCGCGCTCGACTCCGGCGGGTTGATGAACAACAGGTCGTCTTCGGGCAGGGTCGGCGGCAGCCAGCCGTCGAAGATGTACAGGTCGTACGGCTCGGCAGGCAAGCCGCTGGCAAGATTGCCCTCGACCAGCTCGATTGACGGCAGGCTGCGCAAAACCTGTTCGACGAACAGGTTGCCTGCCGACATCAGGAGCACGCGTCGCACGCCCACATCCGACGAGATCGCCCAGGCGCTGTCGTCTTCGGCAAGGTAATCGACGTAGGTCGAATTGACAGGCAGGGTCAGCCCCGCTTCGATACGCTCGGCATTGGCGGGCAGGTTGGACGAGGCGAGCGGGATGCTGCCATGCGCCGGGATGGTGTATTCGCTGGCGGTCAGCAGTTCGCCGTCGACGTGCAGCCCGAACACCACGCGGGCATCGTCGCTGCCGTAGTTGGTGATCTGCGCGAACAACTGCGGCGGCTCACCGGGCAGGGCGCGCGTCGCCAGCGCCGAAATCGCCAGATTAGCGTCGGAGCGCCCGACCGGGATGTAGCGCAGCGTGCCGAGGATGGCGGGCAGCCGCGCCGAATCGCCCAGTCCGCCGTCGCCAATGATCACAGCGCTGAAATCCGCCGCGCCGACCGCCCCGGCAGCCGCCAGCGTGAGGGCGGCGTTCCAGTCGGCGCTGACCGTGCTCGGCTGGGCGGCGTTGATGGCGTCGGCGAGCATCGAGCGGTCGCTGGTGTACGGCGCCAGCACTTCCGGCGATCCAGCAACGCGGATCACGGTCATGCTGTCGCTGGGGGTCATCGTGTCCACGATGCTCAGCGCCTGCCGTTTGGCTTCGTCGAAGCGCGTGCCGTCGCCCACGTCGGTGGCGTTCATGCTGGCGGAAGCGTCGAGCAGCACGGCGATCTGCCCGGCGGAGACAGCCGGGACGATCACGAACGGGCGCGCCAGCGCCAGCACCAGCAGCGCCAGAATGATCAACTGGAGCAGCAGCAGCAGGTTGCGGCGCAAGCGCTGCCAGGGGGTGTTCGCCTCTTTGTCGTGCAGAAGCTGCTGCCACAGGTAGGTGCTGGAAACGGTGACTTCGCGGCGGCGCAGGCGCAGCATGTACAGCAGGATGATCGGGATCGCCAGCAGCGCGCCGAAGAAGGCGAGGGGCGTCAGGAAGGACATTCTTCAACCTGCTTCATTTCTCAGAATCCGTAATAGCTCGCCACCAAGTTGCTCTTTCAGGAGAAATCAGACTAACAGTTTCTACTTTTAGTTCTTTCTGCAACGTATTGAGCATCGTTTCAGTTTTGTCGTAAAAATGCGCTGCGTTTTGTACATTGCATTTTTCAAATATTTTCCATTCCGGCAGGATAGGTCTGCCTCGCTTATTGAACGCTATTTTGTCATAGTCATAGCTTTCAGGCTTAGCGTGTACAACCGAATTGCGAAAATCGAAAATCTCAGTGAATACACTAAAAAGCTCATCATCGAGATCGATTTCGAAATTCTCCAATTTGCACAGCTTTAAAAG
>JADLHH010000449.1 GCA_020848855.1 Anaerolineae bacterium
CGGCGGCAACCTGCCGACGACCCCCTGGGCGCACAACAACGAGGGACGCGGTCCGGCATGGTCGAACTCGCTGTTCGAAGACAACGCCGAATTCGGCTTGGGGATGCGCGTCGCGCTCGACAAGCAGGTCGAATTCGCGAAGGAGCTGGTGCGCAGGCTGTCGGCTGAAATCGGCGGGCAGTTGGTCGATGCGCTGCTGAGCGCCGACCAGAGCGACGAAGCCGGCATCCACGACCAGCGCGAGCGCGTGGCGCTGCTCAAGGAGCGGCTCGCCAGCGTCAACAGCGACGAGGCGCGGCAGTTGCTGGCGCTCGCCGATGTGCTGGTCAAGAAGGATGTGTGGATTATCGGCGGCGACGGCTGGGCGTATGACATCGGCTACGGCGGTCTGGATCACGTGATTGCCAGCGGTCGCAACGTCAACATCCTCGTGCTGGATACCGAAGTTTACTCGAATACCGGTGGACAGGCGTCGAAGGCGACGCCGCGCGCCGCCGTCGCCAAGTTCGCGGCGGGTGGCAAGCGTTCCGGCAAGAAGGACCTCGGCTTGATCGCCATGAGCTACGGCACGGTCTACGTCGCCCGCGTGGCGATGGGCGGCAGGGACGAACAGACGCTGCGCGCCTTCATCGAAGCCGAAGCCTATGATGGACCATCGCTGATCATCGCCTACAGCCACTGCCTGATGCAGGGTATCGACATGGGCACGGCGCTGCGCAACCAGAAGGCGGCGGTCGACTCCGGTCAGTGGCCGCTGTACCGCTACAACCCGGAGCGCGCCGAACGCAACGAGAACCCGTTTGTGCTCGACTCGAAAGCGCCGAAGATCCCGGTCACGGCATACCTGCAGATGGAAAACCGCTTCCGTATGCTCGAACACACCCGCCCCGATGTCGCGCGCGTCCTGTTCGAGGAAGCCCAGGGCGACGTGAACATGCGCTGGGCACTGTACGAATATCTCGCGTCGCGCCCCGTGAATGGAAACGCCCCATGAATGGGCAGGCATAGGCTCCAAGAATGGACTTCACAACAACCTATATGGGGTTGAAACTGACTTCACCGCTGGTCGCCTCGGCTTCGCCGCTGTGGGACTCGCTGGACAACATCAAAAGGGCGGAAGATGCCGGAGCCGGCGCGGTCGTGCTGTTCTCGCTGTTCGAGGAGCAGATTCGCCACGAGCGCGAGATGGTCAACTACTATCTGACGCACGGCTCGGAGTCGTTCCCCGAAGCGGTGACGATCTTCCCGGAGCCGCCGACGTATCACGCGGGACCTGACCAGTACCTTGAGCTGATCCAGCGCGCGCGGGCAGCCGTCGATATTCCCGTCGTCGCCAGCCTGAACGGCACAAGCATCGGCAGTTGGACGAAATTCGCCCGCCGGATGCAGGAAGCCGGCGCGAGCGCGCTCGAACTGAACGTCTATGACATCCCGACCGATATGGATATCGCCGGCACGGATATCGAGCAGAAATACATCGATATCCTGTCCGCCGTCAAGACTTCGGTCTCGATCCCGGTCGCGGTCAAGCTCAGCCCGTATTTCAGCAACATGGCGAACATGGCGCGGCGGCTCGATCAGGCTGGCGCGGACGCGCTGGTCATATTTAACCGCTTCTACCAGCCGGACATCAACCTGGAAACGCTGGAAGTCGAGCCGCACGTGCTGCTCAGCACGCCGCAGTCGCTCCGCCTGCCGCTGCGCTGGATCGCCATCCTGTACGGGCGCATCCACGCCGACATTGCGGCGACCAGCGGCGTTCACACGCCGGAAGACGCGCTCAAGGTGTTGATGGCGGGCGCGAATGTCGCCATGATGACCTCGGCGCTGCTTAAGAACGGCATCGACTATCTTAAGGTCGTGAAAGACGGCATGGTCGAATGGCTTGAGACGAACGAATACGACTCGGTGTCGCAGATGCGCGGCAGCCTCAGCCAGATCAACAGCCCCGACCCCGGCGCGTTCGAGCGTGTGCAGTACATGCGCGCGCTGACGACTTACCGGGTTCACTAGCACGATGTACTTCAGGGGATGAGCAGTCTCTCATCCCCTGCTCGGTTTGCGACAATTCGCCGATCTCCTTTCGTGACGGGGGCGCAGTCCATCGCGCCCCTGATTCATGCTGCCTGAAAGCCCGTTCACGCCCCTTTCACCCTGCCAGCGCCACCCGCGAATCGATCAGATCGATGAGATATGACGCAAGTCACGCTGTCACGTGTGTTATGTCAGTAGTCGCTCTCCCCTAACCCTGAAACAATTAGGTGAACAAACACGCAGTCGTGCAACTACGACGCTGCACAATCGAATACATAAGGAGCGAAACAACAATGGCTGTTACGATGGATGCGCCCGCGAAGAAGCGCGGCAGCAAGCAGGATAGTGGAAAGAAATGGGTCTATCTGTTTGACGAAGTTGCGATCGCCGAGAAGACCGTCGGCGGCGCATGGGATAACGTGAAGGCGCTGCTGGGCGGCAAAGGCTCCGGTCTTGGCGATATGACTCGCGCCGCTCTGCCCGTTCCCCCCGGATTCACGATCACCACGGAAGCCTGCAACTACTACAGCAAGCACGACAAATCATTCCCGGACGGCATGTGGGAGCAGGTTCTGGAAGCGCTCGCCGTAGTCGAGGAAAAGACCGGCAAGAGCTTCGGCAACGACAAAAACCCGCTGCTCGTCTCGGTGCGCTCCGGTGCGAAATTCTCGATGCCCGGCATGATGGACACGGTGCTGAACCTCGGCTTGACCGACACGATCACCGACAGCCTCGCCAAGCTGACCAATGACGAGCGCTTCGCGTATGACGCTTACCGCCGCCTGGTGCAGATGTTCGGCTCGGTCGTGATGGGCATCGCCGACGAGCCGTTTGAAGACTTCCTCACCGAAACCAAGCGCAACAAGGGCGTCGCCTCCGACGTTGACCTGAACGCCGACGACTGGAAGAAGGTCACGGCGGAATTCAAGAAAATCTACAAAGAGCAGGTTGGCGAAGCCTTCCCGCAGGAACCACTCAAGCAGCTTGAACTGGCGATCCAGGCGGTCTTCCGCTCGTGGAACGGCAAGCGCGCGGTCGACTACCGCAACGCCGCCGGCATCTCCCACGACCTGGGCACGGCAGTCAACATCCAGACAATGGTCTTCGGCAACATGGGCGAGAACTCCGGCACCGGCGTCGCCTTCACGCGCAACCCGTCGACCGGCGAAAAGCTCCTGTTCGGCGACTACCTGATGAACGCCCAGGGCGAAGACGTGGTCGCGGGCATCCGCACCCCCACCCCGATTGCCAAGCTCGCCGGCGAGAACGCCGAAATCTTCGCGCAGTTCAACGACGTGTGCCAGAAGCTGGAAAGCCACTACCGCGAAATGCAGGACGTGGAATTCACCATCGAGCGCGGCAAGCTGTGGATGCTCCAGACCCGTGACGGCAAGCGCACCGCCCGCGCCACCATTCGCATCGCCGTCGACCTGGCGGGAGAAGGCGTGATTTCCAAGGAACAGGCAGTCTCGCGCGTCAAGCCCGAACACGTGCTGCAGCTCCTGCACCCGCAGTTCGACGATGCCGAGAAGAAGCGCGCCGAAGCCGAAAATCGCTATCTGGCGTCCGGCGTGAACGCATCGCCCGGCGCGGCAGTCGGTGTCGTCGCATTCGATGCTGACCTCGCCGAAAAGTGGGGCAAAGCCGGTCGGTCGGTCATCATGGTTCGCCCGGAAACCAAGCCGGATGACGTGCATGGTATGCTGGCATCGAAGGGTATTCTGACCAGCCGTGGCGGCGCGACCAGCCATGCGGCAGTCGTCGCCCGGCAGTTCGGTGTGCCGTGCGTCTGCGGCGCGGAAGCGCTCGACATCGACGTGCGCGGTCGCTGCTTCGTCGTCAACGGTATCAAGGTCTGCGAAGGCGAGACGGTCTCGATTGACGGCGGCACGGGCGAAGTGTTCGTTGGCGAAATCAGCCGCATTGACCCCGATTTCAACCGCGAAACCTACCTGCAAACGCTGCTCGGATGGGCGGACGAAATTCGCCGTCTGGACGTGTACGCCAATGCCGACTACCCGCAGGATGCCCGTCGCGCCCGCGATTACGGCGCAGTCGGTATCGGTCTGTGCCGCACCGAGCACATGTTCTTCCAGGAAGAGCGTCTGCCGATTGTCCAGGCGATGATCCTTTCCGAGCCGAACAGCGAAGAAGAACAGAAGAACCTCGACAAGCTGCTCAACTTCCAGCACGACGACTTCTACGGCATCTTCAAGGCGATGGACGGTCTGCCGGTCATCATCCGCCTGCTCGACCCGCCGCTGCATGAATTCATGCCGGATCACGAACAACTGGCGATGCGCGCCGCCGGTCTGCGCATCATGGGCGACCGCCCGAACGAACTGGCGCGCGTCGAAGAACTGATGAAGGCGGTCGAAGGGCTGCGCGAATTCAACCCGATGCTCGGGCTGCGCGGTTCGCGCCTCGGCTTGATGCGTCCCGCCATCACCCGGATGCAGGCACGGGCGCTGTTCATGGCGGCGTGCCATGTGAAGAAGGAAGGCATCGACGTTCACCCCGAAGTCATGGTGGCGGTCACTGCCCACGCCAACGAAGTCAAGGACATGCGGGCGATCATCGAAGAAGTCGCCGCGGAAGTCATGGCTGCCGAAGGCATCAAGGTCGAATACAAGATCGGCACGATGATCGAACTGCCGCGCGCGGCGATCACCGCTGACAAGATGGCGGAACACTCGCAGTTCTTCTCGTTCGGCACGAACGACCTGACGCAGACCACGTTCGGCATCAGCCGCGACGACGCCGAAGGCAAGTTCCTGCTCGAATACGTCGAAAAGGGTATCCTGCCGGCGAACCCGTTCCAGGTGCTTGACGACGAAGGTGTCGGCTATCTGGTCAAGCTGGCGGTTGCCAAGGGTCGTGACGTTCGTCCTGACCTCGCAGTGGGCATCTGTGGCGAGCATGGTGGCGACCCAACGAGTATCGCGTTCTGCCACAAGGCAAACCTGAATTACGTGAGCTGCTCGCCCTTCCGCGTCCCAGTGGCGCGGCTGGCGGCGGCGCACGCGGCGCTGAAAGACCGCAAGAACTAAGCGCGGAACAGGCATTACCGGGGCGGTTTGCCGACGGAAGATGGTCGGCAGACCGCTCTTTTATTTCC
>JADLHH010000450.1 GCA_020848855.1 Anaerolineae bacterium
ACGACTTCGCCTGGCAGGAGAGCGCCAGCAAAGCGATTCGCCGTCACCTCACCGAAGATGGCGAATTGAGCGGCGAAATCCGCGCGATGATGGCGGAGAACCGCCTGCAGCGCATGAGCCTCGACGACCTGCTGGAGGAGCAGGAAGCAGCCGAGCCGCCGGACGCCGAACAGAACCAACAGGCGTCACGCCGCTAGCGCCGCCCATCCGGTAGCTGCGGGCTGCGCTTGCCATACAGCCGCGACAGGTCAAGCCCGTAATAGCGCAGTGTATTGATCAGGATGATCGTCGCCGATGCTTCGTCCAGGCTGCCGATGACTGGTATGGCGTCGGGGATCAGTTCAAACACGCCGAGCGAGGGGTAGATCAGGTAAAGCAGTGCGATGCCCGCCAACCCGATGATCATCATTTCCTTGAAAAGGCGTCCCATAGGGTGTCCCTTTATCGTTACAGGATCGTATACGAAAAGTGACGGGGTCGGGTTCTAAATCGCCCGGCTGAGCGCCCGTTCGACGATCTGCAGGACATCCTTGGGCAGGACAGGCTTGGTCAGCGCGTAGTCCGCGCCGATGCTGTCGACATACGAGGCGTCTTGCACCCGCGTTCCCGCGCTAATCATGATCACGGGGATGTGCGCCAGTTCTGGGTTGCTCTTGAGCAGTTGGCACATTTCGCCGCCGGTCATCGTCGGCATCATGTCGTCGATGAGGATCACGTCCGGCTTCACCTCGGCGGCGATTTGCAAGCCGCTGCTGGCGCTGCGCGCCAGGATCACCTGGTAGCCGCTGCGTTTCAGCACGAGTTCAAGCAGACTCACCGAAACCGGATCGTCATCAACCACTAGCACCGTATTACTCATATGCGGAATTCGCTCGAGGATTCATCGGGTTAAATGCCATTATTTCTATTTTACTCAGTGAGCGTGAGTCCTCACTGAAAGAATTGAGAATCAAGCATTATTCATACCGAATTCAAACACCTGTAAGGCGTCGGCAAACCTCGTCGGTAAATTCGTCCGTCGAGATGGCGTTTTCGGGGAAAATGTCGGCGGTGTGCGCGCCGTCGTTCAGCGTCGCCCGCACCGCGGCTTCGATGCTCCGCGCGGCTTCGTGACGGTGCCAGTGGTGACGCAGCAGCAGCGCCGCGCTCAGGATCGACGCCGTCGGATTGGCGATGCCCATCCCGGCGATATCCGGCGCGCAGCCATGCACCGGCTCGGCAAGCGCGACTCCTTCGCCAATGCTCAGCGACGGCGCCAGACCGAGACCGCCACCCCATGCCGCCGCCATATCCGAAAGGATGTCACCGTACAGGTTGGGTGTCAGGATCACGTCGAAGCGCGTCGGGTCCTTGACCATCCAGTAGGCAGCGGTATCGACCAGCAGTTCCTCGGTGATGATCTGCGGGAAAGCCGCGCTCATTTCCAGCGCCACGCGCCGGAACAGCCCGTCGGACTGCATCATCACGCTGGCTTTGTGGACGATAGTGACCTTCTTGCGCCCGTCGCGCATCGCCAGCTCGTAGGTTTTGCGCGCCACGTTCTCGGTCGCCGTACGGGTAATTACCTTTTCGGAGATGCCGGTACGCCCCTCATCCTCGGTGTGCTCGTGACCGATGTACAGGTCTTCGGTCGTTTCGCGAACCACCAGCAGATTCACGCCCTGCCGTGCCGTTGGCACGGGGAGATAGCGCGTCGGGCGCAGGCTGGCGAACGTGCGCAGCTCGCGGCGCAGGCGCACAATCGGCACATAATAGCCATCAACGGGGTACGATGGAGACGCCGCCGCGCCGAACAAAACAGCGCTGCATTCCAGCGCCAGTCGCAGCGTATCTTCGGGCAGGGAATCCCCCCGCTGGTTAAAGCAGTCCCAGCCCGCTTCCGCTTTTCGAATCACGACATCCGGCGCGACCAACTGCAGGACGCGGACGGCTGCCGGAATCACCTCATGCCCGATTCCATCGCCTTCGATGACACACAGATCCAATTGAGACTCTCCTCTAGCCAACCGCAGCGATGCCGCCTACCGTGTTCGTTCGTATCATCTTCAGGAAACGACTCTTGGAAAAAACATTCTTGAGGTAGCGACCGCACGCGAGCCGGGAGAAATGAATCCCTGCGTCATCAAAAGTATGTCATGTTTACCGGGGTTTGTCGAGGAATGCTTAATATTTGGGCAATTTCGACAGATCGGCGCGTGACAAACAACATCCGGCGCTCGTTACTGTCTTACGGAAGCACGTCGATGCCATAGCTGTCATCCATGAAAGCCGTCTGGCTGCGCAGCGGCGCTTCGTCCGGCGCAGGCTGAAGCCGGTGATACATGCCGTCGGCGTCCAGCTCCCACGCATCCAGGTTATCGTGAAGCTGGGTCGCCAGTATGCGCAGCGCCTGCCGCTGTATCCGGGGGTCGAGCACCGGGAAGACGACTTCGACGCGGTTGTACAGGTTGCGCCGCATCATGTCGGCGCTGCCCATGTAGATGCGCTGATCCGGCGGGGCGTTCTGGAAGTAGAAAATGCGGCTGTGTTCGAGATAGCGCCCGACGATGCTGACGACGCGGATATTCTCGCTCAAGCCGGGCACGCCGGGGCGCAGGCAGCAGATGCCGCGCACCAGCAGGTCGACCCGCACCGCCGCCTGCGATGCCTCGTACAGCTTCTCGATGATGCGGTCTTCTTCAAGCTGGTTCATCTTGAAGATCAGCCGGGCAGCCTTGCCGTCCTGCGAAGCGGCGATCTCGTTGTCGATCAGCCGAATGATGCCCCGCTCCAGGTACTCCGGCGCGACCAGCAGCCGCTGGTACGAGGTCGCCGGGGCGAACCCGGTCAGACGGTTGAACAGGCGCGAGGCGTCGTCGGCGATCTCCTTGTTGCAGGTGAATAAGCCGAGGTCAGTGTACAGCCGCGCCGTGCCGGAATTGTAATTGCCCGTGCCGAGGTGGACGTAGCGGCGCACGCCGTCGTGGTCGCGCCGCACCACCAGCGCGATCTTGGCGTGCGTCTTGACCGGCAGCTCCTCGACGCCGTAGGTGACGTGGACGCCTTTTTCGTCGAGCGCCCGCGCCCATTCCAGGTTGTTTTCCTCGTCGAAGCGCGCCTTGAGTTCGACCAGCACCGCCACCTGCTTATCGTTATCGCGCGCGTCCATCAGCGCCTGAACGATTGGCGAGTTGCGCCCGACGCGGTACAGCGTCGCCTTGATCGCCAGCACGTTCGGGTCGCGGGCGGCGGTCTGGAAGAAGGTCTCGACCGGCATGAACGAATCATATGGGTGGTGGACGAGGTAGTCGTGCTTGCGTATCGCCGCGAAAATATTGTCGTCGTCCATCAAGCCTTCGGGCAGGCGCGGCAGATAAACCGGGTATTTGAGTTCCGGCAGGTCGAGCGACATCAGTTCCATCAGACTGGCGCCGCCGAGCGCGCCGTTCACCAGATACACGTCGCGCGTGGAATCGACGCCGAGATGACTGATCAGCCGGTTCAGCGTGCGCGAGCCGATCGCTTCCGGCACGGACAGGCGCACCACCGAGCCGAACCGGCGCTCGCGCACGCTCTCCTCGATGATCTCGCTGATGTCCACTTCTGGGTCTTCCTGCTCGTGCTCGAAGTCGATATCGGCGTTGCGCGTCACCCGGAAGGGCGTGTAGTCGACGATGGTCATGCCGGGGAACAGCAGGTCGAGGTTCTGGGTGATCACATCTTCCAGCCAGACCAGCACCACGCCATCGACCGGCTCGCCGTCGCCGTATTTGTGCAGCACCGTATTCAGATTGACCAGACGCGGGATCATGTCCGGGATTTTCAGGCGCACGAACTCGGTATCGCCGTTCGCGCCGTCCTCGCGCTTGAGCGACACCGCCAGATTCAGGCTGAGGTTCGAGATGAACGGGACCGGGCGCGCGTGGTCGACCGCCAGCGGCGTCAGCACCGGGAAAATCTCTTCATAAAAGTAGGCGCGCACCGCCTGCCGCTGTGCCGGTTCGAGCGTCTTCACGTCGGCGATGACCACCCCGCACGCCGAGAGCCGCCCCAGCAGATCACGCATGATCTCGCGCTGCTCGCGCATCATCTCGACCACCCGTTCGCGGATTTCGTCCATCAGCGCCGGAAACGGGATGCTGTCCGGGCGGTTGGGCGACAGCCCCAGCTTGAGCTTCTGGTGGATGGTCGCCACGCGCACCATGAAAAACTCGTCGGTATTGCTGCTCACAATCGCCAGAAACTTGAAGCGCTCCAGCACCGGAATCGACTCGTCCATCGCCTGTGCCAGCACCCGACGATTGAAGTCCAGCCAGCTTAATTCTCGGTTGATGTAATTCTCCGGCGTCAGTTCTGGCGTTGTACTCATCAATCAACCTATACACCCGTCAAAATGTATCCACATCTTATCCGAACGCCGGTAAAACGTAAAGCACATGAACGTATTTCCGCCCGCCTGCGCATCGGGTAATCTCCGGCTAGAGTGGAACGTGCTGCCCCATGCGCAAGGTGACACCCCAACTATCCAGCAACACATCCAAAATGTGTGCCGATGGCGTAATATATTCACAATATATGATTCAGGAAGATTCGGATGACCCGCCAGCGCATTCAACTGTGGCTCGCCCCGTTTTGCATTGGACTGCTCGGCATCACCTCGTTTTCAACTTCGGCGCAGGAGTTCCCTGAACCCGAAGACGACACAGAGCGAATCAGGTCAATGCTCTTCTTCCCGGTGGACCCGGTGACCCGGTAGGCTGGTATCACCTGACTGACGGGACGTGGATTAGAGCTAATGATTTAACAGCAACAGGTGACTGCCCTCCGCTGCCGATAATCAGCCGATATCTCTCCAACCTGTAAGTTGCCTTTGCTAGCAGGGGCGCGGCGTGCGCCCCTGCCGCCTGAAAACCCATCCTGCGGCAAAATTCGCGCCATGAGCGCACAATTGGAATATCAATGGTTACGACTCGCCAGTCAATCAACTGCCCAAGAACATCGCGCAGGAGCGGAGTCGGTCGGCGAGGCTCGCCGTCTGCGCCGGATTTACACCCGAAGCGAGCCGCGAAACCCGCGCGCGCCGTAATAGGACTGCGCGCCGTTGTGATACACGAAGACGGTGTCGTAGCGACGGTCGCCAAAGATGGCGCCGCCGAGTTTTCGAATATCGGACGGCGTTTTCAGCCAGCTCGATGTTTTCGTATCGAACTGCCCCAGTTTCTGCAGATCGCGGTACTGCGCTTCCGTCAAAAGCTCGATGCCCATGGCGGCTGCCATCTCAACAGCGTTCTTGGCGGGCTTATGTTCCTTGCGCGCATCCAGCGCTTCGCGGTCGTAACAGGTGTTTCGGCGTCCGTCCGGGCTTTCCGCCGCGCAATCATAAAAAATGAATTCGCCGGTCTTTTGGTCGTAGCCCACAATGTCCGGCTCGCCGCCGGTTCGCTCCATTTCACTGAGCGACCACAGTTTTTCGGGATTGGCTTCCAGCTTCGCCAGTACGTCAGCCCATTCAAGCCTGTAATGCCGGCTCATGTTCTTCTCGAAACGGGCTTGCAGGATGTAGAGCAGTTCTGCGCGGTGATCGGTCGACAACTCCATGCGGAACACCCTCACAATCATATTTTTCGTGGAAAGTCGCCCGATTATAGAAAGCGTCCGTCAGCCGGGCAACACACATCCCCGACGATTTGCGGTAAAATTCGCGCCATGAGCGCATATAACTGGAACGTCTTCGGGCACGACTGGGCGGTCGATCACCTGCGCAAGAGCATCGCGCATGGGCGGGTACGCCACGCTTACTTATTTGTCGGCGCGGAGTCGGTCGGCAAGGAAACGCTGGCGCGCGCCTTCGCCATGACGCTGAACTGCACGAACCCCAGCGAGCAGCCGTGCGGAGTCTGCTCGTCGTGCCACCGCATCCTCAGCGGCAATCACCCCGACGTGCTGACCATCGAGCGCGAGAACGACACCGGCGCGCTGAAAATCGAGGAAATCCGCACCGCCATACAGCGGCTGGCGCTCAAGCCGTTCGAGGCGCGCTACCGCATCGCCATCTTCCGTGACTTCGACACGGCGCAGCCGCGCGCGCAGGATGCCCTGCTCAAGACGCTCGAAGAACCCGCTCCCCACGCCATCCTGATACTGCTGGCACGCTCGCTGGAAGCCATCCTGCCGACCATCGCCAGCCGCAGCCAGGTAATCCACCTGCGCCCGGCTCCAGCGGCGGAAGTGGCGGAGATGCTGGCGGGGACGCGCGGCGTGGACGAACCGACGGCGGCGCTGCTGGCGCGGGTCAGCGGTGGGCGCATCGGCTGGGCGCTGCGCGCGCTGCAAGACCCCGACCTGATGGCGCAGCGCGAACAGGCGCTCAACCTGCTGGAAGATGCGCTGAGCATGACCCGCGCCCGGCGTTTCGACCTCGCCAACGATCTTTCAAAAGATAAGGGCGCGCTGCTGACCCTGCTCGAACTGTGGCAGACCTACTGGCGCGACGCCGTACTGCTCGCCGCGCACGCGGGAGTCGCGCCAACCAACATCGACCGGGGGTACGCGCTGGAAAGGCTGGGCGCGCGCTACCCGGCGGAAACCATGCTGGCGGCGCTCAACGCTACCCGCGAGACGCTCCAAACCCTGAACACCAACGCCAACATCCGGCTGGCGCTGGAAGTGATGTTCCTCGATTATCCGTTGGCATAGCGACAAATGGGGATATGCAGGGGCGGGTCTGAGACCCGCCGCTACGATATCATGGCTTGGCGTAGCGCGCCGCTGCTCGTTTGAGCGCCTCGACAGCGCCATCCGGCGGCGACACCATGCCCAGCGTCGTATCCGGCTTGACTTTCGGACCGTGAAAGTCCGAGCCGCCAGTCATGATCAGCTTATTCGCGGTCGCGATGCCGCGCAGGTCGAGCCGCACC
>JADLHH010000451.1 GCA_020848855.1 Anaerolineae bacterium
ATGCTGTGCGCGGGCGACACGTTCCGCGCCGCCGCCATCGAACAGCTTCAGCAGTGGGGCGAGCGCGTCAACGTCCCGGTGATCGCCAACAAGCCGGGCAGCGACCCGGCGGCGGTGGTCTACGACGCGACGGTCGCCGCGACCGCGCGCGGCAGCGACGTACTGCTGGTGGACACGGCGGGGCGGCTGCACACCAACTACAACCTGATGGAAGAACTCGCCAAAATCCGGTCGGTATCGGAGCGCGTGGTGCCGGACGCGCCGCACGAAGTCCTGCTGGTGCTGGACGGCACGACCGGGCAGAACGCCCTGCAGCAGGCGATCAAGTTCCGCGAGATGGTCAACGTCACCGGCGTGATCGTGACCAAGCTCGACAGCACCGCCAAAGGCGGCATGATCTTCGCCATCAACCACGACCTGCAACTGCCGATCCACTACATCGGGCTGGGCGAGAAGATCGCCGACCTCGTGTTGTTCCAGCCGGATTATTTTGTCGAGAGCCTGTTTGACGAAGACGGTCAATAACGTCCAATGGAAAACCTGATCAGCCAGTTACAGGCGATGCTAGACGAAATCGAAACCCTGATGGCGCGGCTCGACATCACGGGCAAGGCGGAGCGCGCCGAAGCGCTGCAGCAGCAGGCGAATGATGCCGATTTCTGGTCGAACCCGGAAGCGGCGCAGAAAATCATGCAGGAGATCGCGCGGCTCAATGCCGAGGTCGAGCGCTGGCAGAGCGTCCGCAGTCGCATCCACGACGCGCTGGAGCTGGCGCAGCTTGGCGACGCCGACCTGCTGGATGAACTGACGAGCGAAACCGAGGCGCTGCGCCCGATTGTCGAGCGTATGTCGCTGGAAGCTCTGCTCTCCGGTCCGTTCGATGACCGCGACGCAATCCTCGCCATCCACGCGGGCGCGGGCGGCACCGAATCGCAGGACTGGGCGGCGATGCTGGAGCGCATGTATATGCGCTGGGCGCAGCAGAACGGCTACAAAGTCGAGGTGCTCGACCGCAGCGAGGGCGAAGAAGCCGGCATCAAGAGCATGATGATGAGCATTCAGGGGCGGCACGCCTACGGCTATCTGCAAAGCGAAGCAGGCGTACACCGGCTGGTGCGCATCAGCCCGTTCGATGCGGCGGCGCGGCGGCACACCTCGTTCGCCAAAGCCGAGGTGTGGCCCGACATTCAGGACGAAATCAACATCGACATCGATCCGAAAGACCTGCGCATTGACACCTACCGGTCAAGCGGCGCGGGTGGTCAGAACGTCCAGAAGAACGACACGGCGGTGCGTCTGACGCACATCCCGACCGGGATCGTCGTGCAGGTGCAGGATCAGCGCAGCCAGGTGCAGAACCGCGAGCGGGCGATGCAGGTGCTCAAGGCGCGGCTGTTCGAAATCGAGCGGCGCAAGCGCGAAGCCGAGCTTTCGGCGCTGAAAGGCGAAAACGTCGACGCCGGATGGGGACACCAGATTCGCTCATACGTGTTACAGCCATACCAATTAGTCAAAGACCTGCGCACGGGCGTGGAAATCGGCAACCCGACGGCTGTACTCGACGGGCGGCTGAACGACTTCATGGAAGCCTACCTGCGGGCGAAGATCAGCGGCAACGCGCTGCTGGCGGCGCAGGAAAACGATCTGTAGCGTACTGAGTACCGAGTGCTGAGATAAACGCAGAAATCCCGCTTTTCGAGTATCCTCAATTGGTGAGATGTGGCTTTTGACTCAGTCCTCAGCACTCGGTACTCGGTACTCTTGAGCTATGAGCTATCAGACCTTCGCCATTGATATTGCCGCTCTGCCCGACGACGGCACATCGGGGGGCAAATACCGCATCGAGGTCAGGTCGCCCGTCGGCGAAGCCAGCGTAGACGCCGCCAGCCCGTTCACGCCCGACGAACTCACGGGTTTCCTGCAAATCCTCTCGCGCGAAAAGCGCGTCCCGCGTCAGGAAGAACTGAACACCGCCCGCGAATTCGGTCAGCGGCTGTTCAACTTCGTGTTCCGCTCCAGCAGCGAAATCAGCAGCGCGTACTTCGCCAGCCTGCGCGACGCCGGCACGAGCGACGGCTTGCGCATCCGGCTGACGGTCGAGAAAGCCGGGATGCTCAGCGCGATTCCCTGGGAATACCTGCGCGACCCGTCCAACGATTTTCTGGCGCTCTCGCGGCGCACGCCCATCGTGCGCTACCCGCAGCAGTTGAACAGCCGCCCGGCAGCGACGATCACCCTGCCGCTGCGGGTGCTGGTGATGATCGCCGCGCCGCAGGATTTCCCGGCGCTGGACGTAGAAGGCGAATGGCAGCGGCTTCAGGAAGCGACCGCCCCGCTGCGCGAGCGCGGCTTGCTGCGGCTGGATCGGCTGGAAGCAGCGACACTGATCGCACTACAGCGGCGGCTGCGCGCCGACTATTACCACGTGCTGCACTACATCGGACACAGCGACTACGACCCGACGACCCAGCAGGGATTGCTGGTCTTCGAAAATGAACGCGACCCCGCCAAAGGGCAGATTGTCAGCGGGACGGCGCTCAGCCGCGAAATCGCCGAGGAAAGCACGGTGCGGCTGGTGGTGCTGAACTCGTGCCACAGCGCCAGCCGACCACCCGCCGACGCGCTCGCCGGGATTGCCAGCAGCCTGGTGACGCGCGGGATTCCGGCGGTGGTCGCCATGCAGTTCGTGATCAGCGACGGCGCGGCAAAAGCCTTCGCCGAGGAGTTCTACCGCGCAATCGCCGACCTGATGCCGCTCGACGCCGCCATGAGCGAAGCCCGGCGCGCCGTCGCCAACCGGGTTGGCAACAGCGAATGGGCAACGCCGGTGCTGTTCATGCGCTCGGATGACGGCGTGCTGTTCCGAACCGAGCGCAGCGCCGCCGAGGCAACGCCGACCCCGGCGCTGCCGACGCCCACCGTCACGCTGAACGACGACCGCAACCGAAGGATGTCGATCCTCGCGCTGATTTTGCTGGTCGTCGCGCTGGTGGTCAGCGTCATCGGGCAGGCATTGCAGCCACCCCCACCTACCCCAACACCCACGACCACACTCGCGCCGTCTACCCTGCCCGATCTGCAAATCGGCAACCTGCGCACCTCGACGCGCAACCCGATCCCCGGACAGGTTTTCATCCTGAGCATCAGCATTACCAACGCGGGCGCAGCCGATTCCGGCGCGTTCGACTGGGCATGGGACGCCAGCACGACGCCGCCCGTTCTAACAAATTCTCTGAGCGGGCACGTCGACAACATCCCGCCGGGGGCGTCGAAGAACATCAGTTTTCCGTTCAGCTATGGCTGGTGGGGAACGTACAACTCACAGCGACGGGTCGACGCCCAGACGGACATCGCCGAGAGCGACGAGAGCAACAACTTCAAGTTCTTTCAGGTGAGCATGGCGAACGTGCCGTTCGAGGTCGATTTCTCGCTGCTGCCGACCAACCAGCTTGCCGAGCCGCCGCTGACGCTCGACCCGGCGCTGTTCGACCTGTGGAACCTGCATCTCGCAGTGGACGCGACGACCAATGCCGCCTGCGCCGATACGCCGCTGGTGCTGCTGGAAGACGGCGGCGACATCTACCTGACGGTTGGCGGCAGTGACGCGGCGTGCCGGAACCTGCCGTTGAGCATCACGATCCTGCGCGCGCCGGTGAGCGCCGCCCTGCTGGAGATCATCCCGGAAGCGAACGGCACGGCGACGGTTCGCTATTTCAGCGACGAGGCGGGCACGCAGCCGATCTTCGAATCGCCGGTGATGAATGTGGTGGCTGGCGCGCCGGTATCGCTCGCGCCGAATGACGGCGACGAGCGGCAGATCAAGCGGATCGACGTGAGCGTGCAGGGTCAGGTCGTGAAGCTTACACGATTGCTACTTTCGCCGCCCAACCCTTGACAAATGTCGGTCGTCAGATTAGAATATTTGATTATGCGGCTTTGTCCGTATTTTCCACTACAATCATCATACGCTCCGTGAAACCAGAGAAGCGGGGCAGGCGATACTACCACAATACATGAGTGTACTGTCTTCCAGTAAACGTTGCGACAGCGATGGATTGACGTTCCATTCGCTGTTTTGTCGTCTGTGGGGTTCGTCGCAGGCGGCACCGGAGCGGCGAACTTCCCCGCCGCGAAGATCAATCTAGTCGTGACAAGTTGTCGAAAATTGTCGAGTCCGTTTTAGCGCAGAGGAGGATACCCCTTGGAAGCGAAGGATTTTAGCGCACTGCGCGTAAGCCTGGCGTCTCCTGAACAGATCAAGTCGTGGTCATACGGCGAGGTCACCAAGCCGGAGACAATCAACTATCGACGTCTGCGTCCAGAGAAAGATGGTCTCTTCTGCGAGGCGATCTTCGGTCCGACGCGCGACTGGCAGTGTTACTGCGGCAAGTACAAGAACGTCCGGTACCGGGGCATCATCTGCGATAAGTGCGGCGTGGAAGTGACGCGCGCCTCAGTTCGCCGCGAACGTATGGGACACATCGAACTGGCGGCTCCGGTCGCCCACGTGTGGTATACCCGCCGCGTGCCAAGCCACCTCGGTCTGCTACTGGATATCAGCCGCCGCAACCTCGACCGCGTACTGTATTTCGCGCAGTACGTGATCACCTATGTGGACGAGGACGCCCGTCAGAAGGCGCTCGCCCGCATCGAGCGCGAGCTTTCCCAGAAGGAATCGGCGCTCGGAACCGACATGGGAGACCACCTGTCTGCTATTCGCACGCAGCGCGACAGCGCCCTGGGCGAATACGAAGAGCAGACGCGCGAGATCACAACGCATTTTGAAAGCGAATTCGAGCGCCTGAGCGAAGACATCATGCGCGACGCCCGTAACGTACAGGGGCGCGTCGAAGCGCTGATGGGCGAAGTTGCGCCGTCGGATATCGACTTCCCCAGCGCCAATACGGTGATCGTGGCGAAGGGCGAGCAGATCGAGACCAGCCACATTTCGCGCATTCAGAACCTGGTGAATACGCGGCTGGGCAATCTGCAGGCGGAAATCGAGGACATGCGCCGCCAGGAACTCGAACGGCTGAACGTCGAGGCGGAAGGCGTGGTCGGCGAAGCGTCATCCGTGCTCGAAACGCAGATGGAAGAACTCGAAGGGCGCATCAGCAGCATCCGCCAGAGCGCGGAAAAAGCCCGCTCCGAGCTGCAAGACCTGCGCGTGCTTCAGTTCCTTTCGGAGCAGCGCTACCGCGAACTCAAGCAGCGCTACGGTCAGGTGTTCCAGGCGGACATGGGCGCGGAAGCGTTCTATGAAATCCTGAAGAACGTCGACCTCGACCGGATGGCGCCGGAGCTGTGGCACGAAGTCCGCACCACCCGTTCGAAGCAGCGCAAGAAGAAAGCGACCAAGCGGCTGCGCGTGGTCGAAAGCCTGCGCAAGAGCGGCAATCGCCCGGAGTGGATGATCCTGACGGTGCTGCCGGTCATCCCGCCCGACCTGCGCCCGATGGTGCAGTTGGACGGCGGTCGGTTCGCCACCAGCGACCTGAACGACCTGTACCGCCGCGTGATCAACCGCAACAACCGCCTCAAGCACCTGCTGGAACTCGGCGCGCCGGACGTGATCGTGCGCAACGAGAAGCGTATGCTTCAGGAAGCGGTCGACAGCCTGATCGACAACAGCCAGCGCGGCAAGGCGCTGAGCCGTCGCGGACGCCGCGAACTGAAATCCCTGAGCGACATG
>JADLHH010000452.1 GCA_020848855.1 Anaerolineae bacterium
ACGCCGAAGTGGCGGAATTGGCAGACGCGCTACGTTCAGGGCGTAGTTCTCGCAAGGGAGTGTGGGTTCGACTCCCACCTTCGGCACAGGCTCAGGTCATCGTACCTGAGCTTTTTTGTTGTCTGCGCGCCGCCGGCATTTTGCTATAATGGTTGGACGGCGTAGTCGTTATGGGATCAGTCTGAGGGCGGCGAATGCAGCAGGAACGACAGAAGGACAAGCGCAAGCGTACCGGGCAGATTTCGAGCGTGCAGGTCATGTTCGCGGCGATCCTGTCAATCGGCTTGATTCTGGCGATCAACTTCAGCACGCGCATCTCTGCCGGGCAGCCGCTTCAGGATGCCTATAATCGGGTCAGCCGGGAAATCGATGATTTGAACGCCGAACACGCCCGCCTGACTGCCCAGCGCGATTACGTCCTCAGTGATGCTTATGTGGAGCAGTGGGCGCGCGCCGACGGCAAGATGGTGCGCGAGGGTGAAGTGCTGGTTGTGCCGGTTCCCGCCAGCATTGATGTCGAGGCGACGCCCGAAGTGCAGGTCAGCCTCGATCAGGTGCGCACGACGACCCAGGAAACGCCGCCCTGGGTGCTGTGGTGGCAAATCTTCTTCGACTCGCCGCCGCCCGGTGTTCTGAATACCGGTAGCTAGGTAGCTAGCCCCCGGCAGGGTAGGGCGGCTGTGCGCCCGGCAGCCCGGTGATGCGCCCGCCGATCTGCCCGTTGACGATCACCTCCGCGTCCGGTTGCGACGCCGCAAACCTGACCACGCCGATCCCGATCACGTCGCCGTCCGGTGTTCGCACGCTGCTGCTGAGTATGCCGATCTCGCGTCCGTCAGCGGTGATTTTCGCGGGCGCTTCCGCCCATTGGTCGAGCGCCAGCATGACAATCGTCTTCGCCAGTCTGCCCCGGCTCTCCATGCGGGCGATGATCTCCTGCCCGGTATAGCAGCCCTTGGTAAAACTCACTTCATCCCACAAGCCGATTTCCAGCGGTAGATACTCGGTGCTGAGTTCTCGCCCAACGCCCGGACGCCCGGCGCGGATGCGTAGCACATTGTAGGTCAGCGACCCCGCCGGAGTCAGGTTGGCATGGGTGTCTAGCAGCGCGCCCCACACGGCGGCAGCGCCGTCGTCCGGCACGATCAGCCGCCAGTGTCCGCCGACCAGCGGCTTGTCGCGCAGGACGATCACGCTGCCGCCGGCAATCTCCACCTCGGTGCTGTGCATGTCTGCCAGCCCCGGCGCGACTAATTCGCCGATGGCATCGGCGGTCGCCCCATGAATGACGAACTGGCGGGTGGAATCGGCAAGATCGCGCAGGCGGGCGTCGTCATTGAAGAAGATGTTGCGCTGCAGGTATGCGCGCAGCGCTGCGCCGCGCCCCGGCTCGGTGAGAACCAGCGCCGTCTCGCCACGATGGTAGATCGTCGCCCGGTCGAGGATGCGGGCGTTGGCGTTGGTGAAGATCGTCGGGCGACCTTCGCCCGGCGCGAGCGTCAGCAGGTCGTTGGTGGAAATGCGGTGCGGCAGGTCGAGGCGGCTGCTTCCGGCGATTTCGAAGCGCCCCTCGTGCGAGCGATCCATCAGCACGGCGCTCGTCATCGCCGCATGATATTCGCGCCGCTCGTCGCCGTAATGCAGCGGTATGCCGTCGTCGGCGACCACCGCGCCGCGCGCGGTTTGCTGATCGAGCAGCGTCATGCTTCACTCCGGCGCTCCAGCAGCGCCGAGCCGAGCATCTCCGGTAGTTCAACCCACGACCACCCGGCGGGCGCGTCGATTCGGGTATCGAGGCGGTAGCCGTACACGTAGCGGATGTGCTCGCCGCTGCCATCCTGCGTATAGCCAAGATTGATGGGCGGCAAAAAGCCGCTGTCCCGGTGCCGTTCGCCGCCGATCACGGCATCTTCGCGCGTGTCGAGGTGCAGGTCGTGGCGCAGGGCGCGCAGGGCGGCTTCGTGCGGCAGTTCCTTCGACGTGAATGCGGCTTCCGGCTGCGCTGAATGGCTATCGCGGCGCAGCGCCAGATGGTTGAAGACCGGGATCATTTGGGCAGCATAGGTGAAGTGGTAGTCGACCGGCGCGTCGCCGCGCACGTCGATATTGCCATGCAGCCGCGCGTCGACGATCTCGTACAGCTTATCAGCGGCATCGCTGAGCGAATCGTTCAGGACGAGGTATTCGCACGAGCGGGCATATGCCAACTCATCCGGCACGCGCAGCAGCCGCCGGCTGATATCCGCTTCCTGTTCGCCCCGGTCGTGCATTCGTTCGATCAGACAGCCGATGGACGGCGGCTGTACGAAGATCGAGATGGTGTTTTCGGGATAGGCGGCGCGGGCGGCTGAATCGCCCATCATGCCGATGTCGGCGATGATCACCTCGCCGTTATCGAGCGCGGTTTCGACGGCGGCGCGCGGCATCCCGTACAGGTTGCCGTGAATGACCTCGTGTTCGAGCAGCGCCCCGCTGGCGAGCATCTGCCGGAATGTCGCTTCGGTGACGAAATGATGCTCGCGCCCGTCCTTTTCGCCGGGACGAATGGAGCGGGTGGTGGCGGTGGGAAGCTGGCGCAGGGGGGTTCGCGCCAGCACGGACTGCATCAGCGTGTTCTTGCCCGCTCCGGCAGGCGCGACCAGCGTGAACAACAACCCCGGACGTTTTCGTGAGAGACTCAAGCGGCTGTCACCTCGGAATGGCAATCGTGACCGATGGGAACAGTTTATCAGGTTCGCCCAGCTTCGACCAGAGGACTTCGGTCGAGCGTCAAAAAAGAAAGGCGGACTTCGCATCTGCTGAAGCCCGCCCGTGATCGATTGATGTGATGCGGCTTATGGTGATGTGACGATTATCTCGCTGATATAGACGCCGTCGCCGGTTGTCCCGCCGGAAGAACGGGTGTCCAGCCGGAAGCGAATCATCACGTGCGCCTGACCGTTGTAGGCGGCGAGCGACACGTTCCGCTGATCCCAGTAATTGCTGGGTGGCAGCCGGGTCGTGTTTTCCAGATTCTCGCTGGTGATCGTCGTCCAGTTGAAGCCGCCGTCAGTCGAGACTTCGACGTAGAAGCGGTTGTTCGCCGGGAGCAGGTACAGCCGCTGGTACTGAAGCGACGGTGTGGTGCTAGTGGACAGGTTGAAGAAGCCCTTGAGCATCAGCGACGAGTTACCTGGGTAATCCGACTTGACCACCGTCTGGCTGTTGATGCAGGTGTCGCCGTCGTTTGGCGAACAGGCGCTGTACGGCGTGTTCGGGCTGTCGGTGAACGAGTAACCGCCCTTGGTCGCGTTCAGGATGATCACCGCGTCGCCGCCGTTTTCGTAGAATTCCAGCGTCAG
>JADLHH010000453.1 GCA_020848855.1 Anaerolineae bacterium
AAGGTAGCGCTCGCCTTCGTCAACGCGCTGATCGGCGGACAGGCGCTGCTGGTCGCGCACAATGCCGTGTTCGACTTTCGCGGGCTGAGCAAGCTCACCGGCGGGCGCGTGCCGGAGCGCATCTGGGATACTTCGGCGATGGCGCGGCTGCTGCATCCCGCCGTCAGTGCCAGCTACAGCCTGCTGGCGGTCGCGGCGGCGCTCCGCGTCCCGTTCCCGGAATCGCAGAAGGCGATGAAGGGCGAGCGTGGCAGGCTGCACAAGCTGCCGCTCGAACTGACGCTCCAGTACGCGCAGGACGACGCAAAACTGGCGCTGGATATCTACCATAAGCAGCGTCAAATCCCCGCCGACCCGGCGCTGATCGACTGGGAGTGCCGGGCGGCGCGCGAATACTGCCGCATGGCGGCGGAGGGCATCCGGCTGAACGCGCCGTATGTCGAGCGGCGGCTGGTGGAGCTGGAAGCCGAGCGCGAGCCGTTGGTCGTGCGGCTGCGCGCCGATGGCTTGCACACGCCGGGCAGCTCGAAGGCGCGGGCGGAATACCTGTACCAGCAGAAGGGCATCCCGCTGCCGCGCTGGCGCGAGTCGTCGGGGATGTACTTCACCTGGGCGGGGCGCAAGCGGCTGGAAGCCAACCCCGGCGCGCCGGTCGAACTGGGCGACCTGAGCACCCGCTCCGACGTGATCGAAAGCTACATGGAAGATGGCAGTCCCTACGCCGACCGCTTGCAGGATTTGGCGACGTTTCTGGAAGTCGACTGGCTGATTTCGGCGCTGCGCGGCTTGCAGGATCATGCGGCGCTGGACGGACGGCTGCACAGCCTGGTGACGACCGCCACCGAGAGCGGCAGGCGCGCGTCGAGCTACCCGCACATGCAGAACTGGAAGATGCCGGCGATGGCGGGCGTCGCGACCGGTGACGACGGCTTCACGCTGGTCGAGATCGACTATGGCAACGCCGAAAACGTCATGGCAGCACTGATCGCCGCCGACAGCAACCTGGCTGCCGCCTGCGCCGCGGAGGATTTCCATTCGGAGATGGCGGTGCAGTATTTCGGGGCGGAGTGGCAGCGCGCCGACGCCGCCGAACGCAAGCGGCTGCGCAACCTGTCCAAGAAGATCACCTATGGGACGGCATACGGCATGGGCGCGGAGCGGCTCGGCAGGAGCATCGGCGTCAGCACCGACGAGGCGCTGCGGCTGATGCGCGCCAAAGACCGTGCCTTCGCCGACGTGACCCGCACCCGCGAAGCCGCCAAGCGCAAGACCCGCGACGGCGGCATCCTCGAATTGTGGACGGGGCGCAAGGTCGCCGTGCCGACGGCGTTCGTCGCCTGGAATTATCTGTGCCAGGGCGGGGTGAGCGAGGTGCTGAAGCGAGCAATCGTCACGATCTCCGAGACGTACCGGGCGCGCGGGATGCGCTCGCGAGTCGCGCTCGACATGCACGACGCGCTGATCCTCGAAGTCGCCCACGACGAATGGGACGACGCCCTCGCCCTCGCCTGCCAGATCATGCGGACGAGCACGCCCGACGACCTCAACAACCGCACCGACCCGCCTGTTCGCTGGCACGCCAAGCCGAACCTGACCGAGAACCAGCGCAAGTGGGGCGCGACCCAGTGGCACAAATAACGATAGTACTGAGTACTGAGTTCCGAGTACTGAGTAAAGGCAAGCCTTCCAGCAAGTCTGTCTTGTCAGGAATTGTTTTTGACTCAGCACCCAGCACTCAGTACTCAGCACTGCGCGCCGAGCGAACGCGATGCGCGTGATCGGCACGCTGGCGGAAAAATCGCTGCACGCGGCGCTCAAGGCGCATTACGCCCAACCCGGCGACACGCTCGAATGCGACCTCGGCGGCTACGTGATCGACATCGTGCGCGGGCTGCCGGACGCCCCATCGTGCATCGAAATCCAGACCGGTAGCCTCGGTAAGATGAAGCCGAAGCTCGCCGCGCTGCTGGATCGCTACCCGGTGCGGGTGGTGCATCCCATCGCGCAGGAGCGGCACATCGTCCGCATCGACGCCGACGGCGTGATTGTCAGCCGGCGCAAGTCGCCCAAACGCGGCACGGTGTACGAGTTATTCCCGGAACTGGTCAGCTTTCCGGCGCTGATGACGCACCCGAACCTGTCGCTGGACGTGGCGCTGGTGCGCGAGGAAGCGGTGTGGATTGACGACGGGCGCGGAAGCTGGCGGCGCAAGCATTGGAGCATCCACGACCGCCACCTGATCGACGTGGTGGGGGTGGTGACGCTGGCGACGCCGGGAGATTTCGCGGCGCTGCTGCCCGCCGACCTGCCGCCGGAATTCGACAGCGGCGAACTGGCGAAGGCGATCCGGCAGCCGCGTTATGTGGCGCAGAAGATGGCATACTGCCTGCGGGCGATGGGCGTGCTGGCGGTGACGGGCAAGCGCGGTCGGGCGTGGGTGTATGGGATGGGCGGTGCGTAATGCGCCCAAACAAAAAGCGGCGATACGCTGACCGTATCGCCGCCTGATAACTCACATCCGGTTCGCCGCGCTTACGGCTGAGCCGTCGGCGCTTCCGTGTCGATTGGCGGCAGCGGCAGCCCCGCCGCGCCGTTCGTCTGCTTCGTCGGGCTGGCTGCCGACTGCACGCTCGACAGCAGCGTCGCCAGCCGCGACATCGTTGTCTCAAAATCGTCGCCGCTCAGCGCTTCCACCTTCGCCCGGAACATCTCCGCCACTTCCGGGATGTTCATCAGCATGTCCATCAGCGCGTTCCCGGTGCCGCCGTGCCCACTGCCATTGCCGCCGAACTGCACGATGCGGACGTTGCCGCCCAAACCGGCGAGCGCCTGCGCAATCGACTCGACTTTGGCAACGTCGGCGTTCAGCACCTGTTCGATCAGGAACTGGCGCAGGTTGATCTCGTCTTCGGCTGCGCTCGCCGCCGCGATCTCGCGCCGACCCTGCGCTTCCGCCAGCAGCTTGGCTTTCTCGCCTTCGGCTTCCGCCAGCGCCCGCGCCTGCACCGCTTCGGCTTCGGCTTTCGCACCGGATGCTTCGGCTTCACGCATCGCCAGCAGCGCCGCTGCCTCACCGCGACCCTTTTGCTCGGTCGCCTGTGCTTCGGCATCCGCGCGGGTGCGGGTTGCCTGCGCCTGCGCCTCGGCGTTGATAGTGATCTTGCGGCGGTCGGCTTCAGCTTCGATCTCGGTGGCTTCGCGCTTGGCGCGCGCCGGCACGAGGACCTCGGCTTCCTGCTGCTGCTCGACCGCCAGCGCGTGCTGCTTCTGCACTTCCTGCTCGGACGCCGCCCGCGCCAGCCCAACCCGCTTGTCGACCTCGACTTCGCGGATCGACAGGGCTTCGCGCTGCGCCAGAATTTCGCGGGTCGCGTCGAGTTCCGCCTGCTCGGCTTCGCGCCGGGCTGCTGCCGACTTGACACGCGCCTCGCGCTCGGCTTCGGCTTCGGCAATCGAGGCGTCGCGCTTCACCGCCGCAATCTGAGGGGCTGCCATCGCCGTCAGGTAGCCCTGGTCGTCGGTGATTTCCTCGATACCCATCGAGATGATGCGCACACCCATCGCCGCCACGTCGTCGCGGGCGAGGTCCTGCACCTTCTGCACGAACGAGTCGCGGTCGCGGTGGATTTCCTCAACCGACATCTGCCCGACGATGGCGCGGAAGTTGGCGCTCAGCGTCTCGGTGATGATCTGCTGGATTTCACTGCGCGCCTTGTCCAGAAAAGCCCGCGCCGCCGTCCGCAGCGACGCTTCCGACGGATCGATCTGCACCTGCGCTACCCAGTCCAGCTTAATTGGCACGCCGCTGACGGTGTAAACCTCGTCCTTCTCCTGCTTGATGGTCATGATGGTGATGTCGAGCTGCTTGAAGGTCTCGATCACCGGGAGGATGAACACGCCGCCGTTGGTGATCATGCGGGCGTCGCGGCGTCCGTAGACGACCATGACCTCGCTCGGCGGCACGCGGTGGTACTGCCGCACGACCAGCGAAACCACCAGCAGGACGATCAGCGCAATGACGGCGACCGCGACCAGCAATCCAATTTCCATCGATTTAGCCCCCTTCGTTCAGTAAAGTTGTGCGTTTGCGTTTGACGTACAGAATACCACTGTTGAAGTCCACGACTTCAACCTGATCCCCGCGCTTCAGTTCGGCGCCGCTGGTTTCCCGCACCGGGAACTTGGCGACATCCGTCGTATCCAGGATCGCTTCGCCGGTCTTGCCGGCGGGCGTGTCAATCGTCACCCGCGCGATCATCCCGACCAGGTTTTCCGGCGCGATACTCGCCGTTTGCTGGCGCATGACCAGCCGCAGCACCGCCATGATCCCGCGCCCCACCAGCGCGCCGATTGCCACCGCCGCCACCAGCGTCATGAGCAGGTTCCAGCCGGAGAGCGTGCCGAGCAAGCCGACCACGCCGAACACCGACAGGAACGCCGCGACGATCAGGCAGCCGAAATTGCCGTCGCCGTCGCCGAGCGCGTCGAAATCGACAGGCAGCGCGTCGGCGATGCCATTGTCGCCGCCGGTGAGGATGGAAAAGATGAAATAGATGACCCCTGCGAGCGTGATTGCGCCGAAGATATAGGGCAGCAGTTCGGTCATGCAGTACCCCCTTGATGTTAATAAATACTGTACTAGAAATTTGGCTGCATGGTTCCCCCAAAGATTAGGAGAATGGGGGATTTTGCCACCGATTTTATTGTTTTTCATGCCCATTGGATCATTCTGTGAATCAAAAAGCGGGGATACGATAGCCGTATCCTCGCCTGACTTTTGTTGGTGCGCCTGAAAATTCCAGCGCTATCCTCCAAAATTCTCCAGCAGTTCGAGCGTCGTCCCAAGCTGCGCGTCCGAGTGCATGTAGGTGTACATGCCGCTTCCGTCGCTGTACAACCCCTGCTGCGCCACCGTGATCCCGAACCCTGCCAGGTAGTCGGTCGCGCGGTGCGTGTTCGCCACCACCAGCGCAATGTGCTGCGCCCCCTCGCCGTGCTTGTCGAGGTAGTCGCGCCACACGCTCGGCTGCTCGTCCGGCTCGATCAGTTCGATGTGCACCTGCCCGGTGTTGAAGAAGGCGAGCTTCGCCCGCGCGTCGCTCGGCTGCCCGTTGTAGACGGTCTTAGTTACGTCGTAACCCAGCGTCTCCTGCCGCGAATATGGCTCGATGCCGAGGACTTCGGCGAAGCGCTGCACGGTTTGGTCGATGTCGCGCACGATGATGCCGACCTGCATGATCCGGTCGGTTCCGAGACCCTGGTCGGCGGGCATCGGCGGCGCGTCGATCACCGGGCTGCCGCCGAAATGCTCCAGCAGTTCGACCACCACGCCCAAATCCTTGTCGGTGTCGAGGTAGGTGTACATGCCGGTCTGCCCGGTGAACAATCCCTGCTGGGTGATGACGTAGCCGTAGTCCTGCAGCGATTGTGCCGCCGGCTCGGTTTTCGGCACGAAAAAGGCGATGTGGTGGATGCCTTCGCCGTGCCGGTCGAGGTAGTCCTTCCACTCGCTCGGCGCGTCGAGCGGTTCGAGCAGCTCGAACTGCAGGTTGTTCATGTCGACGGCGATCAGCTTGGCGCGGGCGTCGGTTGGCTGCCCATAGTAGGTAGCGTGGGTATGGTCGTGCAGCAGCGTGACCTGAAACTCGGTCGGCAGGTTGAAGCCGAGGATGTCGCGGAAGCGGGCGGCGCTCGCCTCGCAGTCGCGCACGACGATGCACACCTGCGTCAGGATTTTGTTGGGGATGCCGGAAACGGGCATGATGATCTCCTTGAGCGTCCAGATTGGGACTAATTGTGCCGCCGATCAGGGATGATAGCCATACGGGTTGCCCTCGTCGGGCACGTACTGCATGGCGCGGTCGCTGATAGTCGTCAGTTCGGCGAATACGCTCTCGTCGATGCTCTCGTCGAGCGCCTGCGCGTTAGCGGCGGCTTGCTGCGTGTTGCGCGCGCTGACCAGCACGGCGGTCACGGCGGCGCGGTGCAGCAGCCAGCGGATCGCCAGATGCGCCAGCGGGCGTCCGCTGCGTTCGGCGACCGCTTTCATCGCCTCGACCGGCTCATACAGCTTGTCCCACACGTCCTCGCGCAAAAGCGAGATGATCCGCCGCTGGTCGCCCGCTGGGAATTGGGGATGGCGCGGCAGCTTGCCCGCCAGAATCCCGTGCGCCAGCGAAGCGTAGGTGACGACGGCGATCCCGTGCGCGGCGCAGTAGGGGATCACGTCGCGCTCCGGGAAGCGCCACAGCAGGTGGTAGCCCATCTGGTGCGCGTCGATGCGCCCGACGCTGGCGATCTGCTCCATCTGCGCGACCGAGAAGTTGCTGACGCCCCCCGCGCCGATCTTCCCCTGCGCGCGCGCCTTTTCCAGACCGTCCATCAGCGGGCGCAGGTCTTTGCCGGTGCGGGGCCAGTGAATGTAGTACAAGTCGATCACGTCGGTTTGCAACCGTTCGCGACTGCCGTCGATCTCGCGCAGAATC
>JADLHH010000454.1 GCA_020848855.1 Anaerolineae bacterium
CGCCTGCCGACCGAGAAGGCGCACGGCTTGCAGGTGATGCAGAACTGCGAAGCTTTTGCCGATGCGGGTGCGCAGATCGCGTTGTGGGTGGCTCGGCGCATCAACACGCCTCAGCTTCAGGCAGTGGGGGATGTCTGGGCGCACTATGGCGTCCGGCGGAATTTCACCGTGAGCCGCATCCCGTGTATCGACCTGATCCCGCTGGTTGCCGGGCGTGTCGATCTGCTCGGTCGTCTCGCCTTTGCCATTCAGCTGGTCACGTTTCTGCTGGTCATGTTCGTGCGCGTACTTTTCGCGCACGCCGATATTTACGACACCCGCGACGAGCGGATCGTTGTCCTGCTCAGTCTGGTCAAGCCGCGCCGAAGCATTACCTACGAGTCGCATAATCTTTCGGTGGGTCGGCTCGGTCGCCTGATTCAGCGGCAGGCGGTGCGCCGCGCGGGCAGCATCTTCGCCGTTACCGGGCGTTTGCGTGATGATCTCGTCGCGCTTGGCGCAGAGACCACCCGCGCCCACATCGCCCGTGATGGTATTCGCGCCGAACGCTTCGCTAACCTGCCGGATCAGGCAGAGGCACGGCGTCAAATCGGGTGGTCGAAAGATCTGTTTGTGGTCGGTTACGTCGGGCGCCTGCAAACCCTCTCGATGGACAAAGGTGTTGGCGCGTTGGTGGATGCCTTAGCTCAGGTTGAAGGTGCGGCACTCGCGCTCGTCGGCGGACCCGACGATATGGCGCAGGCGCTCCGCCAGCGCTGGCTGGCGCTCGGTCAGGACGAGAGCCGTTTTCTCTATGCCGGGCACGTCCCCGCCGAGCGTGTGCCGCTTTATCTCGCCGCCTTCGACGTCTGCGCGCTGCCGTCCCCCTGGACGCCGTTTTTTGCCTACTACACCTCGCCGATGAAGTTGTTCGAGTACATGGTGTCCCGGCGTCCGATCGTCGCTTCCGACCTGCCGAGTAATGCCGAAGTCGTCACGCATGGCGAATCGGCGCTGCTCGTGCCCCCCGGCGACGTTGGCGCAATCGCCGCCGCTGTGCGCCAACTGCGCGACGATCCAGCGCTTCGTGCCCGGCTCGCAGGTCACGCTCACGAGCTTGTGATGGCGAACTATACGTGGGATGCACGAGCTAAAGATATTCTCTCGCTTGTAAGCAAGCACGATTGACCTTTATGGAAAAAATGACTGCTTCCCATCCACTTTCAGTCGGCTTCCTCGCTGCTGACCTGACCGACAGGCACGGATGGGCGCATTATTCGCTCAGTCTCATTCGTGCGCTGGCGCAGGCAGGCGTACAGGTTAGGGTGGTGGCGGCGCGTAACAGTCCACTGCTTGACGGTATCGAGGTTCTGCCGATCCTTCCGGCGGTCGATCCGCTCGACTCCGGAATGCTCACCGGAATGCTGCGCGTGCTGCCGCAGGTGCGCGCCGCTCTGCAAGACTGCACGCTCATTCATGCTGCCGTCGAACCGTATGCGCCTGCTGCCGCGCTGGTCGCGGGCAGGCGACCGCTAGTGGTGACAGGACATGGCAGCTACGTGCTCACGCCGGAACGCCGCCGTTTCCCGGTCAGCACGATTTACGCCTGGGCATATCGCCGCTCGACGATGGTGTGCGTCAGCCGCTACACGGCGCGTGCCGCCGAACGCGCTCTGCCCGGTCTCCGTACCGAGGTCGTCAACAACGGCGTCAACTTCGAGCGTTTCGCGGACGTCAGGCATGTGGGTGGCGGCGGTATTCTCAGCGTCGGCGCTGTCAAAGCGCGCAAAGGCACGCTTGAGCTTGTACGGGCGATGGCGCACGTGCCCGGCGTTCAGTGTCGGATCGTGGGCACGCTGGAAAACGAGCCGGACTATGCCGCGCAGGTCGTTGCCGAGATTGAACGACTCGGCTTGAGCGACCGCGTGCTGCTGCTGGGGCGCGCGCCAGATGCCGATTTGATGCGCCTGTATGCCGAAGCCGACGTTTATGTGCTGGCGTCGCGCAACATCGGCTGGAAGTTCGAGGGTTACGGCTTGTCGCTGCTCGAAGCCAGCGCCGCCGGACTGCCCGTAATCGGCACAACCGACTGCGGCGCTGAGGATGCCGTGATCGACGGCGTGACCGGACTGCTCGTTCCGCAAAATGCTATCGAGCAAGCCTTGCCTGCTTCCATCAACCGCCTGCTGTCCGACCGGGAACTCGCAGCGCGTATGGGCGCAGCAGGACGCGACCACGCACGCGCTCAGACGTGGGATTATGTCGCTCAACAGACGATTTCATTATACAATTCCTTGCTGAATAAATAATGCTTCGTGGATAAATTCAGGCGTGCTGAAGGCGGTGAATGATGCGTCAGGTTTCGATCTGCATGGTCATCTTCTGGTTGCTCGTTAGCGTGCCCTCCGTCTCTCCGCAGGATACTCCACCCCCCGTTGTCGTCGCCAATACCGAAGTCATCGACCTCAGCTCGGAAACGAACGGGCACGACTACCGCCTCTTTGTCGCGCTTCCGGATAGCTACACGGCTTCAGAGCAGTCCTATCCTGTTCTGTACCTGCTCGACCCGCAGATCAGTTTCCTCGCGGTCACGGAGTATGCACGGTTCATGGCATACTGGCAGGAACTGCCGGAAATCATCGTCGTCGGCATCGGCTATCCGACGGTAGATGTCGCCGAGCTTGCGACGCTGCGCGAGCGAGATTACTACATCAGCAAGGACGAATTCCTCGGCTTTGTCAGCGAGGAAGTTTTTCCGCTGGTAGATTCGACCTACCGTACGTCCGCCGCCGACCGTGCAATTATCGGCTTTTCCTATGGTGGCGAACTCGTGTTTCATGTTCTCGTCAGCCAGCCGCATCTGTTCAACCGTTACGTGGCGATTGATGCCTCTTCCGCCGAAATGATGCCGTATGTAATGCGCGACGACGCCAGCCTCCGGGAAGGCTTCGCTGGACGCGACGTCCGGTTGTTTATGGCTACCACCGGAACTGAGATGATCGCCCCAGCCCTTGAGACACGTGCCTACGAAGGCCTGCGCGTCGAAGGGCTGTCACTGGGAAGTATCACCCACGCGGCGGCACTCCATTTCAGCCTGCCCGCCGGGATCAGTGCAATTTACGCGCCCTGATCTTCGGCGCGTGCTGTACAAAGTGCCAAAGAACGGTTAGCCTTGAGCAGAATTCTGTAAAGCAGGTCGTTCATTGCACACGGCTTCCCGATGATCGCACGCCTTCGCCAACTGTTCAGCCGCAAGTTCGTTCAGGATACGCTCGTCCTTCAGGCTGGCAAAATCGGCATGGTCGGCTTGAGCCTGATCTCGTCGGTGCTGGTCTGGCGACTGATGGGACCGGGACCCTTTGGCGATTTCGCGCTGGCGCAGTCCTTCCTGATCATCTGGCAAACCTTCGACTTCACCGGCATTGGCACCAGCACGGGCATCCGGCTTGCGCTTGCGATTGGCGCGCGCGACGAAAGCGCAATCCTCGACCTGATGGCGTTCTACGTCAAGCTCAGTATCGCCATCAACCTGGGTATTTTCGTGCTGATCGCGTTGCTTGGTGGGGTCGTCGCGGGGCTGCTCTACAGCGGCAGCAGCGGCATCGGGGGGCTGGCGCTCGGTCTGGCGTTCGCGGCGGTTGCCGACGGTTTGTATGCGTTGGTGAGCATCGCCCTTCAGAGCCGCCGCTCGATGCGCACGCTGGCGCTGATGCAGAACGCCAACCAGCTTGCGCTGACGGTGCTGCTCATCAGCGCCGTGCTCATCAGCCCAACGCCGGAAAGCCTGGTGATCGCGCGCATCGTCCATTCCTATGCCACGCTCTTACTCGCGTTGATCGTCTACGAGCGCCGCCGCGCCGATGGACCTGTGGGCTATCCCGCGCTTCGTATCGTTTTCCAGCGCGCGCGAACCGTTTCGCCGCGCCAGTACTGGCGCTTCGGCGTCGCCAACGCCATTGACAAGAATCTTGCCCAGTTATTCATTCAGCTTCCGATTCAACTGGTCGGCGTGTTCGCCGGAGCGCGTGCGGTTGGCTATCTTCAGCTGGCACTTAGCGGGATCACGCAGGCAAGTGTTTTCACCTCTGCGATCTTCGAGAATATGCAGGCGGTGGTTCCCCAGGCAGTCGGTCGGCGCGACTATACCGGACTGCGCCGCAATTTCACCCGTGTCCTGCTGGTGCTGGCGGTCGGCGGAATCCTGTTTTATGGCGCGCTGGCGCTGTTTTCCCCCTTCGTCATTCCGCCGCTGCTCGGCGCGCAGTGGCTGCCTGCGATCCCGCCGCTGGTGGCGCTGGCGTTCTACGGCGCGGTCAACACGGTGGGCGGGAACTTCGGACCGCTTTACCGCGCCTTTGGGCAAATGCGCGGCATTATCCTGATCAAGGTGCTCGGTCTGGCGCTCGTGCTGCCGTTTGGTATTATCCTGTTTCAGGAAATGGCGTCGTCGACGTTTGTCCTCGACCATTTCTGGAGCGTGACCCGCTTTATCCCGGCGGCACTGGTCAATGGCGGCACGGGTGCGCTTTATGGCGCGCTGCTGATCGACGCCGTGTTCCTGGTCACGGTGCTGCTGACGGCGCTGGTCACGTTGCCCGAACTA
>JADLHH010000455.1 GCA_020848855.1 Anaerolineae bacterium
ACTGGCGGCGTATTCTGGAAAATGTCCGGCGCATGGGCTTCCGGTTTGTCGACACTTATGTGCCCTGGAACGTCCACGAGACCACCCCCGGCGCGTTCGATTTCGGGCAGGTGACGCCGGAGAAAGACGTTGCCGCCTTCCTGCAGACATGCCGGGAAGTCGGCTTGTACGTTCTGTGCCGCCCGGGTCCGCACATCAACGCCGAGCTGCCCTTTTTCGGCTACCCGGAGCGCGTCGTCAACAACCCCGACATTCAGATGCGCACGGCTACCGGTGCGCCTGCCGTGCTGCCGGTCGCTAACATTCCCATCGCAGCGCCGAGCTACGCCTGCGAGCAGTTCTACGACGCCGTCGCCGTCTATTTCGATGCCGTCGCGCCGGTTCTCAAGCCGTATCTGTATCCCGACGGACCGATTGTCGCCGTGCAGTCCGACAATGAAATGTCCTTTTTCTTCCGCACGCGCTGCTACGACGTGGACTACCACCCGGAGGCGATTAACCTCTACCGTCAGACGCTGCGGTGCAAATACGCGGATATCGGTGCGCTCAATGCTTGCTACCGCACGCAGTACGAATCTTTTGATGCCGTCGAGCCGCCGCGCGAATACGCTGCCCGCGAACGCGGCGATCTCCCGTATTATCTTGACTGGGCGGAGGCGCAGGAGGAATACGTGCGCTACGGTCTGGTGCGCATCAGGACGATGCTCGAAGAACGCGGCTTGACCGGGATTCCCTACTATCACAATTACCCGACGTTCTACCCGGAGTTCCCGTTTCGGATGGGCGAGCTTGAGGAGCATCTCGACATCGCTGGCGTCGATGCGTACCCCAGACCTGACCAGTACCCGGCGGTCAAGCGCGGCGCGCAGTTCACGTCTACGATGAGCCGCCTGCCGTTCATCCCGGAGTTCGGCTCTGGCGTCTGGGCGTGGTATAAGCCGCAGTCGGCGCAGGATCATCTGTTCAATTCGCGGGCGGCGTTCATGCATGGCATCCGCGCCATCAACTACTACATGCTCGCCGACCGCGACCGGTGGCTGAACACGCCGATGCTGAATGATGGAACCGTGCGCGAGTCGATGTTCAACATGTTTCAGGGCTGGAACGCCCAGTTGGGCAGGCTGGACTGGCACCGGCTGCGGGTTGAGCGACCAGTCGTTATCGTGACGCCGCGCCTGTACGAGCGTCTGCGCTACGTGGCAGTCGAAGGGTCGATCCCCTACGACTGGCTGATGAACTTCTACGTTCAGCTTCCCGGCGACTTCTTTCTGAGCACGTCCACACCCGGCACACGAGACGCGATCCAGCAGCAGCTGCAGACCTGGATCGACGCATTTCGGTCGATTCTGGACGGCGCGGGTGTGTCGTATGCGCTTGCCGACTCGGACATCACCGACGAGAAGCTGACGGCGTATGCGGTCGTGATTGCGCCTACGTTCGAGTGGCTCGACCGTGACACGATCACCCGGCTTGACCGCTACGCGCGGTCGGGCGGGCACGTCATCTGCGGCCCACGTATCCCGACGGAAACGGTCACCGGAGAGCCGCTGGATACCTGGCAAAGCTGCGAACCCGTGCGTTCGGTCGAACGGCTGGACATCGATGACGGCTTGTGGCTGGAGGATGTCGACCTGTGGACGCAGCCGGACTCAGTCACGGAACACGCTCCGTTCATCACGACATTCAGGCGCGGGGCGGGCGAAGTCGTCGTCGTGTCGGCGGTATTTCCGGCGGTAGGGGCGCTGAGCGAGGGCGTGCTCGGCTACCAGCGCCTGACGCCAATGATCGCTCCGCTGCTCGCTGGCGCAGGGGTCGCACCGCTCTGGTCACGGGATAACCCGAACATCGACATCAATCTGCTGTCCGGTGGCGGGCGGCGAATTCTCTGCCTGGCGAATCCGACGCCGGATGCGCAGACGGTCTGCGTCGAAGTCGAGGGCGCGAAAACCTTTATCAATATCGACACCGGGGCGCGTTCCGAGGACAGTCTGAGGCTGACTATGCTGCCCTGGACGATCGGCATTTGGGAGGTCGAAGCTTGAGCGCAGACGAGAGACTGGGCATTTCCGCGCCGTGGATGCGCGTCAGCGATTTGGAGCCGACCCAGTGGGGACGCCTGTACAACCTGCTCGTGCAGCCCAACCGCGCCAGCACGGGACTCTACATCCTGCACGATCACGGCAAAGTGGTCACCGTGACGCCCGCCTACGCGCAGTCTCAGCTTGGTCTGCCGCCCGAAATCGACGATGCCGAAGTCGCTGCCGCTGAACTCTACCCGATCTGGGGGAAGGGCCCGGTCGCCATCTTCGAGAAGCAAGCGCTCAGGGCGACGTTTGACCGAATCCAGCGCGCCCGCACCGACGGCGACGATATCTTCACCTTCCTGATCAAGCTCGCCAATGAATGGGCGAATGAAGCAGGTATCGTTGTTCACCCGAATCCGTTCGAGAAATGGCGGACGGTTTCACCGGCGCTGCCCGGCGCGCTTGCCCGCGCCATCACGCCGGACGGAGCGCGCGCGTCCGTCCTGTTCACGATCTATAATGATAATGAACTCTATCTGAGCTTGCTTCTTGGCTTTGAAAACCGCGAACTGACGCTGATAACGACGCTGTCAGAGGAGCCGATCGCCGACTGGCGTGCGGATCACCGGCGATTGCTGGCGCTTGCCGCCGAAAAGTACGCGCCGGTCGCGTTCGGCGTCTTCTGTC
>JADLHH010000456.1 GCA_020848855.1 Anaerolineae bacterium
CGCCTGCCCGGCGATGTCGCGATGATCCACCTGCTCGATGAGCGTGGACAGATTATTGACTCGCGCGCCTACGACCGCTTTGGCGAACCGATAACACCCGTGGATCAGCGATTCATTGCTCAGGGCGTTCGTTCCAGCGACGCGGTGCTCTGGGAAGGCGCCAAGCTCCCGATCAGCAGCTTCGCCAGTGGGATGACCTCACCGCTCCGGCACGGCGAAACGCTGATGGGGATGCTCACGCTGTTCAGCCGCAGCACCGTCTACGACGACAACAACCTGCGTCTGTTCAACGGCATCGCCACACAGGCAGCGCTGGCGCTCCACAACGCCGAGCTGTATCAGATTCAGGCGAACTACGCCGTGCATCTCGAAGATATGGTCGCCGAGCGCACAAAGGAACTTCAGTCCGCCCAGCAGCTTCTGATCCGCTCGGAAAAGCTGGCGTCGATCGGGCATCTGGCGGCAAGCATCGCTCACGAGATCAACAACCCGCTCATGCCCATTGGCTTGCTGTTGGAGCGGCTGGTCGACGACTTGCAGGACGCCGGCGTGAAGATCGATTTTCAGGAAATCGAGATGATACAGGAGCACGTCGAGCGCATCCGGCGCATCGTCAGCAGTCTGCTGGATTTTGCCCGGCAGGATGCCAATCTGCGCCCGCTGGACATGAACAAGCTTATCGAGAATATCCTCAAGCTGAATCACAAGTTCTTCGAACACGAGCGCATCCGCGTTGAATCGAACTTTGCCACCACGCCGCCTGTCTTCGGCAGCAAGGATCAGCTCGAAGCCGTATTTATGAATCTTGCCCTCAATGCGCAGGCAGCAATGACCGGTGGAGGCAAACTGACGGTACGCACGTATAACGACAGGAATCAGGTTGCAATCGATTTCGTCGATACAGGCACGGGAATCGCCAAAGAAGACCTCAACCGCATCTTCGATCCATTCTTCTCAACCAAGCCAACCGGCACCGGACTCGGTCTGTTCGTGTGCTACAGCGTGGTCGAAGGGCATCATGGCACGATTGAAGTCGAAAGCGAAGTTGGCAAAGGGACGCGCTTCACCGTTCGACTGCCGACCTACGAAGGGTAAATCCTCGGCGGTCTGGTCAACACAATGCTCGATGACAAAAAAGATGCGTGCCCATTCAGGTACGCATCTTTGCTGATGTCTGGATGTCCAGATGCTGATCGGCAGCCCGGCTTACTCCGGCTTCCACGTCGCAGCGAAATCACTGTCCGTAAGTCTTCCCGCGGCATAGGCTTGCGCCGACGCCAGATCGGTCGCAACGGTGATCAACTCTGTGTTTTCGGTGCAGTCGAGCATCCGCGTGCCAATGCCCGCCACATCCGAACCGAGCGCCGCGCTCTGCTTGGCGAGCGCGTTCATCACCTGCGGAAGCAGCGTTCGCATCGCCCTACCCTGGGTCGTGCAGACGCTCACCACCAGCGTCGAACCAAACGACGTATCGACCAGACCGACACCACTTTCGGCAATCGAAAATTCCGACATCACGGCTTCGATTGCCGCGTAATCGACCGATGCGGCTTCCGAGGTCATCTCCCCGGCGGCAGTTGGCGGCACTTCGGTGGGCAGCGCTTCCGTCGGTTCGGCTTCGGTCGGCGCAATCTCGGTTGGCAAAGCGACTTCGGTCGTTTCTTCGGTAGCTGCCACAACGGCGGCTTCGGTCGGCGTTTCCAGAGCCTCGACCACCGCCGTCGGCGTCGATGTCACCAGCGGCGTGCCCGTATTCTGCAGCAGGAGCACCAGCAGAACCAGCGCGATCACAATCACGGCGACAACGGCTATTACCGGGAATGGGCTGCGGCGCGCCGGCGTGGGCGGAGGTGCCTGTTTGCGCTGCGTTGGTTTCGAGACAGCCGTTTTGGGCGGCGCGGTGATTTCGTCTTCCGGCAGCCCGGCAGGCGATTCAGGCATGGTGTCCGGCGCTAGGGGCGTGATCTTGGGCTTCGGCGGGCTTAGCTCTTCCGCCTGAGCCAATAGTTCGGCAGCGCCGGGATAATTCGGATCGATATTCAGAACATTTTCCAGGGCTTTACGCCCGGTTTCGGGGTCGGTCACCGCATGAGCGTAGATCCACCAGGCATCTGCATTCTCACTATCCGCGTCAAGAACCGATTCGAGGAGTGCTCTGGCTTCGTCCAGCTCTCCCGCTTCGACGAGATCATACGCTCGTGCGAGAGGCGATTGCGTTTCGTCACTGCTCATGCAAACCGTTCTCCTGCGTGGTAAGCCTGCACCATTGCAGTGTACAACGAAAAGTTAAAACGGCGCAAACGAAAAACCCACTTTTGTAAAGTGGGTTTGCGTGGTGCCCCGGAGAGGACTCGAACCTCCACGTCCAAAAGGACACAGGCCCTCAACCTGCCGCGTATGCCATTCCGCCACCGGGGCGAATAATTGAGCCGTATTATACTCTTGGCGTCGCTCATGTCAATCCTTTTGCAGCGGCGCAAACCGGTGTAGCATTACCTTCAATGGATTTGTGCAATTCAGCAGAACAGGCAAAATCCTATGCGTATCGCCCTTGATGCAATGGGCAGCGATGACTTTCCCGCGCCGGATGTCGCCGGGGCGGTGCTGGCGGCGCGCGAATTCGGCGACACAATTCTGTTGGTCGGAAACCCTGCGCAGATCGAGCCGGAGATGGCGAAACATTCGACAGCCGGGTTGAAGCTAGAGATCGTCCCGGCGAGCGAGATTGTCACCATGGACGACAAGCCGAGCGTCGTCGGCAAAGCCAAGCCGGATTCTTCGATGCACGTCGGCATGAACCTGATTCGCGACGGCAAAGCCGACGCTTTCGTCACCGCCGGAAACACCGGCGCGGCGCTGAGCATCGCAACACTATACACGCTCCGGCGCATACCGGGCGTCAAGCGCCCCGCCCTGAGCGCCATCCTGCGCCTGCGGGGTCAGGCAGTGATTTTGTTGGATGTCGGCGCCAACGCTGATTCCAAGCCGGAATGGCTGGCACAGTTCGCGCTCATGGGCAAAATCTACGCGAAGAACTCGCTGAATCTCGAAAATCCGAAAGTCGGCTTGCTCTCAAATGGCGAAGAAGAAGGCAAAGGCAACGCGCTTGTTCACGACGCCAGCGCGTTGATCGCCGGGCTGCCGCTCAATTTCGTCGGCAATGTCGAGCCAAAAGACCTGCTCAGCGGCGGAGCAGATGTCGTCGTGAGTGACGGCTTCGTCGGCAATATTCTGATCAAGTCGCTTGAAGGCGCGACCAGCACAATGGGCAAGCTAATCCGCGAAGAAATCATGAGCAGCACGATTTCAAAGCTGGGCGGGCTGCTGGCGCGAGGCGCGTTTCGCCGTGTTTACAAACAAGTTGACCCATTTGAGGTCGGCGGCGCACCCCTTTTGGGGGTCAATGGTGTTGTAATTATCGGTCACGGTCGTTCCAACGACCGTGCCATCAAAAACGCCATCGGTCAGGCGCGAAAAGCGGTGACCGGGCATGTGATCGAATCAATTGAGGCAGGGCTGAAAGAACAGGCGGAAGTCGAGAGGAGGTAAGCGGCGCAGTCGCCGCTTAGTCAAACATATGGAGCTATTACGAAACGGACGACCGCGTGTCGTCATCACCGGGTTGGGGACGGTAACGGCGCTCGGCGGCGTGAAAACGCTGTGGGACAGCCTGAAAGCTGGAAAATCGGGAATCCGCCGCATCGAGACCATCCCGATTGAGCACGTCCCAGTGAAAATCGGCGGTGAGGTGCGCGGTTTCGACCCGACAGACTGGATCGAGCACAAGGAAGCCCGCCGAATGGGGCGCGCGTCGCATTTCGCGGTCGCGGCTGCCGCCCAGGCAATCGAGGACGCGGGGTTGAACTCCGAGCTAATCGAAGCGGAAGGCGAGCGCGTCGGCGTGGTCGTCGGCACGACGCTGGGCGCGCACGAAATGGCGGAACAGAACACGTTCAAGTACAAAACATCCGGGTTCCGCAAGCCGAACCCGCTCACGCTGATCAATTCGCTGCCGAACATGCCGGGGCATTACGTCAGCCGCTTCTTCCGCGCATTCGGTCCGCTGCTTGCCCCATCAACGGCGTGCGCCGCCGGCACACAGTCAGTCGGTGAAGCCAGCGAGATGATCAAGAACGGTCGCGCCGATATGATCATCACCGGCGGCGTGGAAGCTGTGCTGCAGGATTACGCCATCGCCGGGTTTGAGGCGATGGACGCGCTGGCGACGGGCTACAACGACAATCCCGAAGCCGCCAGCCGTCCGTTCGACCTGAATCGCAACGGCTTCGTGTTCAGCGAAGGCGCTGCCATGCTGGTCGTCGAAAGCCTGAGCCACGCTATGAAGCGCGGGGCGCGGATATACGCCGAAATCCTCGGTCATGCATCGTCGTCGGATGCGTTCCACATCGCCGCGCTCGACCCGACCGGTAACGGCGCGTGGCGCTCGATGCGCTGGGCGCTGGAGAATGCTCACGTCAATACCGACGACATTCAGTACATCAACGCGCACGGTACCAGCACGCAAGCCAACGACTCGATGGAGACGCTGGCGATCAAGCGGCTGTTCGGCGAGCAGGCGTACAACATCCCGGTCAGTTCAACCAAGAGTATGCTCGGTCACGCGCTCGGCGCATCCGGTGCGATTGAAATCGTCGCCTGCGTGATGAGCCTCGTCGACGGTGTCCTGCACCCGACCATCAACTACGAGACGCCCGACCCGGTTTGCGACCTCGACTACGTGCCGAACGTCGCCCGCGATTTCAAGGGGCTGAAATACATCCTGTCCAACAGCTTCGGTCTTGGCGGTCAGAATGCTTCGATTGTCCTCGCCTCAATCTAGACCTGCTCGATAGCCCTGCCCAACGCGCGCCGCACAGTGAGTGTGCGGCGCGTTTTTTGCACATGATGGGTATAATAAGCCCAATTCGGTAGAAGACCGGGCTGTCGTGGAATCGTATCGCAGCATTGACGAACTCCTCAACCGGCGTGATGTCAAGCGCGCCGAAATCCTGATCGCGCGCTATCTGCGTGCCGAGCTTTCGGTTCAGGAGCGCGCCGCGCTGTTGATCGCCCGCGCCCGCGCCCGGCTCATGACTGCTCGCGCTGACGACGCGCTGGACGATCTGCACCACGCCCGCACGCTGCTGCCCGACGACTTCGACACTCCGACGACGCTGGAACTGCTCGGCGACGCGCATTTCGCGCGGTTCGAACTGGCAAGCGTTGGCTTTGCCGACCGCAACGACACCGCGCAGGCACTCGTCGCCTACGAACGGATTCCGGCGGATTTCCCGCAGTACGGCAACCGGGGCTGGATTTTCTACCAGCGCGGACGAGTTTACCTAACCGACAACCGCATCGACGATGCCGTCGAGTGCTTCCAGCGGGCGCTGTTGATGCCCAGCATCATCCCGGCGCTGACCGCCTACTGCTATGAGCGGTTGGGCTTCGTCGCCTTTTACGAGCGGCGCGACTTCGACCAGGCGCTCGGCTTCCTGAACAAAGCGGCTGCGACCTATCCAACCACCGAAGATCGCCTGTGGCTCGTTCACGTTCACACGCTGCGCAGCCGCGTTTACCGCGAAATACACCATTTCGACTCCGCCGTCGATGCCGCGAACAGCGCGATCAGCGTTGCAAACAGCGCCGAAGGCAAAGCCGGGCTGCCCGAAGCCCTGCTCAGCGCCGCCGAAACGCTCGCACCGCTCGACGGGCGCGAAAAAGACGTCATCGCACATTTGCAGCAGTATGTCCAGATGAGCAAGAAGCCGCTCGGCATCGACGTGACGTGGTCGCGCATCCACGAGATGCTTGGCGACGCCTATTACAAGACCAATCAGCTTCAGAACGCCGTCAGCGCGTATCAGGCATCGCTCCAGTTCAACCCGTATTCGCCGTGGGAGCAGTCGCTGTACTATCGCATCGCCCGGACGCTGTACCAGATGAGCGAATATGAGCGGGCGATTCAGGCAATTAAGACGATGATGCAATCCGCCGAAGCCGACGGGCAGCCTGTCAGCGACTATCACGCTTACCAGATTCTCGGCAATTCATATTTCGCGCTCAAAGGCTACGAGCAGGCGATGGCGGCGTATCAAGCGGCGCTTGACATCGCACCCGCCAACGCCGACGGATTGGACAAAATCCGGCAGTATTACCAGTTCGCCCAGGACTTGAGCCGCCCTGTATAATGAAGTCAGCCTGAAGCACGACGAAAGTGTTCGAAATGGAATTGAGAGTAAACGTGATCGGCGGTGGCTTGGCGGGTTCGGAAGCCGCCTGGCAGCTTGCCGAGCGTGGCTTCGGCGTCGACCTGTACGAGATGCGCCCGCGCAAGACCACCGGCGCGCATGTGAGCGACCGCCTGAGCGAACTGGTATGCAGCAATTCGTTCGGCTCAAAACTGCCGGATCGCGCGTCCGGCTTGCTGAAGACGGAACTCGACATGCTGCGCTCGCTGCTGCTGGCATGTGCCGAACAGGCGGCAGTCCCGGCGGGCGGCGCGCTGGCAGTTGACCGGGATGCGTTTTCGCAGTCGGTGACGGATGCCGTCGGCAGCCACCCGAACATCCGCATCATCCGCGAGGAAATGACGACCATCCCCGACACACCAACAATCATCGCGTCGGGACCGCTCACCTCACCAGCGCTGGCGGA